>JAIXQV010000173.1 GCA_027485535.1 Oxalobacteraceae bacterium
ACAGTTGGAAATCGATTGCGCGAACCTTGTAGACGCCAACACTCTTGCCGGTACTCAGCCACTTTTAGTTGACGCCAACCGGATCACGCTGGCGCGCCGTTTGCAGCCTGAGGCGCAAGCAGGTGCCTTACAACTCGTGACATGGCGTTGGCGGGATGGTGTGCTGACACGCGAGGAAACTGTGCCCACTCGCGACCTGAATCAACTCCAGCGCGACTGGCAGACGGTGCAGACCGGTAGTGCCACCGCGATCAAATTATTAAGCGGTGTACAGCAGATGGTGCCGCGAGTATGGACCGATGACGGCCTTGGCTGGCGGGCGTGGCAGCAGATGAGTCAACCAATCGTTTCACGCGGCTCATTAATGAACCCGCAGACTGGCACCACCGCAACCCAAACCGTCTGGCGCGGTCTGGAAGTATCACTGCGACAGCCCGGTCGCGCTGCCAGCATGACCAAGATTTTTATGCTGGGAGCGGTATGAGACGCGTGACGCATCGCTTGTCACCACGCAGCCAGCGCGGCGTTGCCGTCGTGACCGCATTGTTCCTCACGACTTTAGCGGTGACGATTGTCGCGAGTTTGTTTTGGCAACAACAACTTCAGGTTCGTTCGATAGAGAATCAACGACTGCAATTGCAGCAGCAGTGGGTGTTGCGTGGTGCACTGGACTGGGCACGTTTAATTCTGCGTGAAGACGCGAGAAACTCTGCTCGGGACGATTTGAGCGAGCCGTGGGCAATGCCGCTGGCGCCAACCCGGCTGGACCGCTACGTTGATTCCGCGGCCTCGGGGGGCGACGCCGGTAGCGCTGTGCTGTCGGGCTCAATTCAGGATGCTCAAGGCAAGTTCAACCTCACCAACCTTGCGACGCAAGATAGCATCAACGTACCTGAGGTAGAAGCCTTGGCACGCCTGCTATCCCTCTTGAGGGAAGACCCCGCCTTGGCAAATCTGATCGCGCAGCAAGTCGCCGCCACCGGCCGTGCTGCGCTTAATCCGCGTCCAGACACGGCTCGGCCTATCGGCCTTACGCAGCTGGATGATCTGCTGACCGTGCCGGGATGTACCCCGCAAGTGATCAATGCGATGCGTCCGCACGTGGTAATACTGCCGGTGAATACGCCGGTCAACATCAACACCGCCAGCCCTGAGGTGCTTGCGGCCCGCGTACCAGGATTATCGCTGGCTGATGCCAATACGCTGACCAACAGTCGGCGTCAGGCGTCGTTTCGGGATCTGGCCGATCTTGCTGCGCGCTTGCCTAACCGGACAATCGGTGTCAATAGCAGCCGTCTCGGCGTGGCCAGCAGCTACTTCATGGTGACTGGTCGTGTCACCATCCGTCATTCAACGCTACAAATTCAGGCCTTGGTAGAGCGCCAGCCCAGTGCTACCCGGCTGCTCTGGGTCAAAGAAATCTAAATGACACGCGAATCAACCACCGACAGCCTCTACCTCAGGCTACCTGCACGCAGCACCACCACAAGCGCGCCGAACAACAGCCCTCTGTCCCTGGCAGTAGCGATGCGCGGCCGATCGTTAAGAAGCGCTGTCGGCACCCTGACCGAGCTAGCGCCGCAATTAACCCAAGTGTCTGAGGTCGTCTTGCTGCTCGCTGCCAGTGATGTCACGCTGTTGCGGATGCCAGTGCCGCCACTCACTGCGGCGCGCTTGCAGGCTGCCTTACCGTCGCTGGTGGAAGAGCGCGTTATTGGTGAGACCGCTGATTGTGTCATTGCAGCAGCGCCGGAAACGGGTGGACAAAGACTGATCGCATTAGTCGATCGGGGTTGGCTAGAGCAATGGGTCGACGCGCTCAGGTCGCTTGGCGCTCGCCGGATTCGTGCACTCCCGATGGCGCTGTGTTTACCCGAACCGGTGGCCGAATTGTCCGCTGCGCTGCTCAAAAATTCGAATCAGTATGAGCTAGCCGTGCGGCTGTCCGCTCATGAAGGGCTCGGCCTGCCCGTCGAGGTCGATGATGAAACTCAACTACCTGCAGCCGTTGCGCAGTTGCTGGCGACCGTTGCTCCACAGCGCCCGGTAGAACTGTCGGTGCCCACGGCGCAGAGCGAGTGGTTTCATACGTGGTTTGAAGCGCAGCAAGTCAGTCGCGTAAAGCTGGTTGAGCAACAATGGAGTGACTGGATCACCGCCAGCGCGCGTGTGCCGGTGGATCTGATGACTGCTATGGGTGGCCATCAGCGTTCGAGCATCTCGCTGCGCGAGTGGCGTTGGCCAATCGCGCTGGCAGGCACGCTAGCATGTCTGAATATCATCGCGCTGAATGCAGACTGGTGGCGACTACGCAGCGAAGGTTTGCAGTTGCAGGATGACATCACCGGCATCTACCAGCGCAGCTTCCCCAACGACAAAGTCGTACTAGACCCGCTTGCGCAGATGAAGCAAAAGCTGGCGGTAGCGCGTCAAGCATCCGGCCAGCTAAGTAACTCGGATTATGTCGTGCTCAGCGCAGCGCTGGGTGAAGCGTGGCGCGAAGCAGGCAATGACATGCGTGCGATCGCCACCCTGGATTACGCAGAGGGCAGGCTCAACATCAAGCTCAAGCAAGGCGTCCAGGTATCACTCGAAGCCATGCGTGGGCCGCTGGCCACGCGACAGCTCCAGCTTACGCCTTCGCCCGCAGATCCTTTGCTGCTACAAGTGAGGAATTTATGATGCAACGGCTGCGGGATAGTAAATTCTGGCGCGAGCGTACCGCGCGCGAACAGCGGCTGCTGAGTGCCGGTTCTGCAGTACTGCTACTGATCGTGCTCTTGTTAGGTTTAATCGAGCCCGCGCTAAAGGGTCGACAGGAGTGGCAAGGCGCGCTACCACAGTTGCGCGCCGATCGCGCGCAGATGCAATCGTTCGCCGAGCAACTCGGTAGCGGAGCATCGCCAGCAGCGCGCGAATCGCGCCCGATTGACCGGGCTGCCCTAGAGCGGAGCCTCACTGATGCCGGTATCAAGCCGGCCTCATTAGAGCTGTCGAATGGACTGATCCGGGCGCGCTGGAGCGACGTGTCATTTAGTGCGCTCAACCGGTGGCTACTACAAATGCAACGCGAGCAAGCCTTGTCTGTGACCGAGGCGAACATCAGTGCCCGCGAGCGCGTTGATCATGTCGACGCGACGGTTGCACTGCGGTCCTTGCGGTCTGCACCATGAGACGAGCGCTGCTCTGGGTGATGGCCGGCCTGCTGACCGCTTCCGTCACGGCGCTTGCAAGTGCACCAGCGGCATGGTTAGTGCCGCTGATTGACCGTCAGACCGGTGGCCGCTTTTCTATGGCCGATGTGCAAGGCAGCCTGTGGCGCGGCTCTGCGATCATCGGTGCCGCCGCCGCACGCGACGAGCCGCTGGCCCCGCTGCTGCCCGGGCGCTGTGCTTGGCAGATCTCACCGATGGTGCTGCTGGGTAGGCTCGATATTCAATTTGAAAACCCTTCCGTGACACCGCAAGCAATCACAATTCGTGGCGACTGGTCACGCTGGGAAATCGGACCGGGAAGCTTCAGTTTGCCGGCTGATGGTTTGAGCGCGCTGGGCGCGCCACTCAACACCATCCAGCCAGCAGGTACTCTGCGCGCCAGTTGGCCATTACTGCAGGTGGTGCGTGAAGGACGCGATGTCAAAGTGACCGGCAAGCTACAGATCGATCTGACACAAATGGTGTCCGCCTTATCGCCGGTCAAGCCGCTTGGCGCGTATCGTCTGCACATTGACTTCCGAGGTGACTCGAGCAAGCTCGATCTACAAAGCTTGTCCGGGCCCCTACTGCTCACCGGTCGGGGAGAAATTGTTCGGGGGGCGCTGCGTTTTTCAGGGCAGGCGAGCGCTCAAGAAGGCGAGGAGAACCGGTTAGCAGCACTGATGAACTTGCTGGGTCAGCGCCGGCAGGTCGGCAACCAGAATATTGTGGCACTCGAATTCCAATGAAGACGGGTTTATGAATCGTTTGAACTACCCAGGGACAGGATCGGAACCATCTCTCATGAAAACAACTACACGATACTTTGTACTGCTCGCTGCGTTGGCGGTTGGACCCGTCATGGCTCAGGAGCCGCACGAGAAGCAGGCCACGCTGAATTTCGTTAGTGCTGACATCGAATCTGTCGTGCGCGCCATCGGTCATTACACCGGTAATACCTTCGTTATCGATCCACGCGTCAAGGGTACGATTAACTTGGTTTCAGAGAAACCACTGAATAAAGCACAGGCCTTTGAATTACTCGGCTCGGTGCTGCGGCTGCAGGGCTTTGCGCTGGTCAAGACGCCCGACTTTGTCAAAGTCGTCCCTGAAGCGGATGCCAAGCTGCAATCTGTACCGGTACAGGTTGGCAAACTACGTGGCGATCAGATAGCGACTCAGGTATTCGCACTCAATCATCAAAATGCCACTGGCCTAGTGGCGGTGCTGCGGCCGCTGATTTCACCCAACAACACCGTCGTCGCGGATACCACCAACAACACATTAGTCATCACCGACTACGCCGATAACCTGAAACGCTTAGGGCGGATTATCGCCACCTTGGACACGCCAACCATTGCCGATTTAGACGTTGTACGTCTCGAGCATGCGATTGCTTTAGATCTGGCGGTGACTATCAATCGCTTACTGGACAACACACTTGCGCCCGGCGTTGCCAGCGGCCAGCCCGATCAGTCACGGGTGATGGTGCTAGCCGATGCGCGCACCAACTCGCTCATCGTTCGCGCGCCGAATGCTGCGCGCGCCAACCTAGCGCGCACCCTGATCGCCAAACTCGACCAGCCCACTGCACTACCGGGTAATGTGCATGTGGTGTACCTGCGAAACGCTGAGGCGAGTAAGCTCGCTCAGGTTCTGCGCGCGGTTGTTGCCAGTGAAAGCAGCACGGCGATGCCAATGACCCCCAGTCAGTCAACGCCACCACCACCCACCGCAAGCAATATCGCCACGAGCGGTAGCCCGCAAGGCATGACCAGTTCGCCAGCGCCACTACAAGGGCCGCTTCCTACGGGTGGTGTGGCCGGCTTTATTCAAGCAGACCCCAGCACGAACACCTTGATCATCACAGCAAATGAGCGGGTGTACCGCAACCTCCGCGTGATCATCGATCAGCTTGATGCACGCCGCGCACAGGTCTATGTAGAGTCCTTGATTGTCGAAATTAGTGCTGACAGAGCCGCCCAACTTGGTGTGCAGTGGGCAGGTTTATCAGGTGATGGTGGCGCTGGCTACCGAGTCGGCTTGTTAACTGGTTTTGGTAGTGGTGGCGACAACCTAGTACAGCAGGCTGGCGCCACACTCACTTCCAGCGGCACACCACTGGTGCCCGGGAATGGACTCACCGCCGTACTGGCAAAACAAAATGCCAATGGTCAGATTGGGCTTGGTGTGCTTGCCCGCGCTCTTGAAACCGATACCAAGGCAAATATTTTGTCGATGCCGAACCTGATCACGCTTGATAATGAAGAAGCGCGCATCATCGTTGGCCAGAACGTCCCTTTCATCACCGGTCAATTTACCACTGCAGCCTCAGGTGGTACCTCCGGCGTGAACCCATTTCAAACTATCGAACGTCGCGATATTGGTCTATCACTGCGTGTGCGCCCCACCATCTCGCAAGGCGGTACGGTGAAGATGGCGATTTATCAAGAGACCTCGAACATCCAGCAGTCGACTGCTTCTGGGCTCATCACCAGTAAGCGATCAATTGATACGAATGTGTTAGTCGACGACGGCCAGATCATCGTGCTAGGTGGTCTGATTGAAGATACCGTTTCCGACACCATGGAAAAAGTGCCGGGCTTGGGTAACTTGCCGCTGTTTGGTTATCTATTTCGCTATCAATCTAAACGTCGTACTAAAACCAATCTGATGGTGTTCTTACGACCCACCGTCATACGTAGCAATGAGCAAAGTGTATCGGTCGCGAGCGATCGCTACGACTATATTCGCGACGCGCAAAGTTCTCTGCAGCCCACACCGAATGCGCTGCTGCCACAGACCGACAGGCCGCAGCTGCCGCCTTTGGAAGACGGTAAGCCAGTTGGTGGCGCCCTGCTGAATCGCAGCGCGCCGGTGACAGATTTCACTGCACCTAAACCCGCTGGTTCACCTGAAACCTTTCGGGTTGAACCACCGCAAATCGAGCAACGCTAGATTAATGATGAACACAACTAGGGTCACCCCGCAGTCATGAGCGCACGTCTACAAGACCCCCGCTTACTACCGTTCGCCTTCGCGCGCGATTTTGGTGTCTTGGCGCAGGCGGGTGTGGCGGACGAACCGGTCGATGTCTGGGTGTCGGAGGTAACCCCACCGGCTGCACTGGCTGAGATCAGCCGTCGGTTTGGCAGAGTACGAATCAATACCCTGCCGCGCGAGCAACTCGAGCGAGCCATCGCGCAAGCCTACGCCAGCAGCGGTGGCGACGCCGCGCAAGTGGTGGGCGAAGTCGAGTCGGATCTCGACCTCGCACGGCTGATGCAAGAAATGCCGGCGGTTGAAGATTTGCTTGAAGCGGCTGATGATGCGCCGGTGATTCGTATGATCAACGCGCTTTTGACACAAGCGCTGCGTGAGGGTGCCTCGGATATTCATATCGAGCCCTTCGAGCAGATCTCGATCGTACGCTTTCGGATTGATGGTCGGCTGCGCGATGTGGTGCGCCCCAAGAAAGGTATACACGCCGCCTTGATCTCACGTATCAAGATCATGTCGCAGCTGGATATTGCCGAGAAGCGTCTGCCCCAAGATGGTCGCATCACTTTGCGGGTGGGTGGCAAGGCGGTAGATGTGCGTGTCTCCACACTGCCGACTGGCCACGGAGAGCGCGCGGTGCTGCGCCTGCTGGATAAAGAAGGCGGACGCATGGACTTGCAACAACTCGGCATGAGCGACGGCACCCGCACACAGTTTGATCAGCTGATCTCGCAGCCACACGGCATTGTGTTGGTAACCGGGCCAACGGGCTCGGGTAAAACTACCACGCTATACGCGGCGCTCACCCAGCTCAATACCCCCACCACCAACGTACTTACGGTAGAAGATCCCATTGAATATGAATTGCCCGGTGTCGGTCAGACCCAGGTCAATGCGCGTATCGACATGAGTTTTGCCAAAGCGCTGCGCGCTATTCTTCGGCAAGACCCTGATGTGATCATGATTGGCGAGATACGCGATCTTGAAACCGCGCAGATCGCCGTACAAGCCTCACTCACCGGCCACTTGGTGCTGGCGACCTTGCACACGAATGATGCCCCAGCGGCGGTCACCCGCTTGCTGGATATGGGTATCGAGCCGTTTTTGTTATCGTCGTCATTGCTCGGTGTTCTGGCACAACGGCTGGTACGCAAGTTATGCCCGCACTGCAAACGCTTTGACGGTACCCAATGGCACGAGGTGGGTTGTGATAAGTGTGCCCGCACTGGTTACCACGGACGCGTCGGCATTTACGAGTTGTTACTCACCACCGATCAGATTCGCGCGCAAATTCATGACCGCGCCTCGGAGGCTCGTATTCGAGATACGGCGCTGCGCGATGGCATGCGCACGATGTATGAGGATGGTGCGCGATGGGTGAACGATGGCACCACCACCGAGGCTGAGCTGTTACGAATCACTAAAGAATAATTTCACGACAATTCACCGTACCTTTTCGATGCCCGCCTTTCGATACGAAGCCGTGAATGCCACTGGCGCCACCAGCAAAGGGATATTGCGCGCAGACAGCGCACGCGCAGCACGCTCTGATTTACGTGCGCGCGGCTTGGTACCGCTGGCGCTAGAACTGATCGGCGCCGAGGCCGCTTCGGGTCAGCGACGCGCATTCCGCTTCGGTGAAAAGCTCTCAACGGTCGAGCTCGCGCTGTTTACAAGACAACTAGCATCGCTACTCGGTTCAAATCTACCGATGGAGCAAGCGTTCGATGCATTGATGGAGCAAGCCGAGCGCCCGTACCTGCGCGAGCTGACCGCAGCGATCCGATCCGATCTGATGGGTGGTTCATCGCTGTCAGATGCACTTGCAAATCATCCGAGAGATTTTGCGGATATCTATCGCGCTTTGGTCAGCGCCGGCGAGCAAACCGGCCAGCTGCCGACCGTCCTATCGCGATTGGCGGATTACATCGAAAGCCGCAACGCGCTGGTACAAAAACTGCGACTCGCGTTTACCTACCCCGCCATCGTCACTATAGTTGCCTTCGCGATCGTGATCTTTTTGCTGACCTACGTCGTGCCACAGATTGTCTCGGTATTTGCCAGCACCAAGCAGCAGCTACCGCTACTGACCACCATCATGCTCGCACTATCCGGTTTCGTCAGGCAGTGGGGTTGGCTGGTGGCTTTGGTATTGATCACCACATTGGTCCTTTGGCGCCGTAGCTTACGTGACCCCGATCGCAAATTACGTTGGCACCGTTGGTTATTGCGAGCACCCATGATTGGCCGTTTTCAGCGTAGCCTCAACACATCACGCTTCGCCAGCACACTCGCGATCACAACCAGCGCGGGCGTGCCGATCCTGCGTGCGTTGCACACCAGCCGCGATACTCTCTCCAATATGGCGATGCGCCAGCAAGTCGATGAGGCGACCAACGCCGTACGTGAAGGTGTTAGTTTGGCGCGTGCGCTCGGCGAGCAGCAGAATTTCCCGCCGATGCTGATTCACATGATCCGCGCGGGCGAAGCCACCGGCGAGCTACCGGCCATGCTCGATCGCGCCGCTCAAATGCAAGCGCAAGATTTGGAACGACGCGCGCTGACGATCGCAGGCTTGCTCGAGCCGATGCTGATACTGACCATGGGTGTCGTCGTACTGCTCATCGTGCTGGCGGTGCTGATGCCGATCATCGAGATCAATCAATTGGTGAGATAAAGCGAGACCAAATGAAACGCCTTCCGATTATTTTTAGTTTTTTACTGTTCCTGGCGCTGTGCGCGTCGATGACTTATTGGTGGCTGCAATGGATGGCGCCAGCGACACGACCACTGATCGCACCCGTCGCAGCTGAGCGTGCGCTGCCGGCGATGGCTGCAGCAGCTAACCTGTTTGGCGGTAACGCCGAAGCTGTCCCAACAGTGGAGGTGCAGCTAAGCGGAATCATCATGGCTAAGCGTGGGGCAGATAGCTTAGCGATCATTGCCCTACCGGGTAAACCGGCGCGTGCCCTTCGCGTGAATGCGGAAGTCATCGAAGGGCTAGTCATAAAACAAATTAATCCGCGCAACGTAGTGCTATCGGAAAGAGGTGTTGATCGCGAGGTGCGATTACCCGAGTTCGCACCGCGGCCGTGATCCTTATACACCCGAGGCTGCTGACAACCAATCATCTCAAAAACAAAGTTTCAGTTTTTGCAATTAATTCATCTCATATTCGGTAATTCAAAACCCACACGTTCCCGGGCATGGCGCGAGTCTGCATTATTTATGGCGCGCGATCACACCAAATCCGACATCACCCCCATAAATCCATGCGTAATCAAACGCTAATGCCAATTGTTTTAAGCGCTGATGTCCGCTAACCTATAGCGGATTATTAACTTGCAGGCGAAGACCTGCCCCGTCGGGCAAGTAGCAAGCCCACGAGGTTTTCCGAATTCTGGAGTCCAATGCGCGTAGCTGTCATCGGCGGCGGTGTCGTCGGAGTTTGTACTGCCTACTTCTTGGCCGAGACAGGGCATGAGGTCACTGTGCTGGAGCGCTACGGTAACGTGGCGCAGGAGGCCAGCTTCGGCAATCTGGATCTGATGGGCCCGGCCTCGGTACGCCCCTGGTCCATGCCCGGTACCGTTCGCCGTGTACTGGGTATGCTGATGCGGCCCGAGTCGCCGATGGCCTTCAGCGCAAAATTCGAACCCGCGATGTGGGCTTGGCTAAGCCGCCTCAGCGCTGAGTGTGATGTTCAACGCTTCAAACAAAACCAACTTCGTCTACATCGTCTTGCCAGCTATAGCCATGAGCTGATGCAGCACTTGGCCCAAGTGCATGAGCTAGATTTTCAGCAGCGTACCGGTGTCATGATGATGTTCCGTACGGCGCGCGATCTGGATCAGGCGCACCCTATGATGGAAACACTGGGTGACGCAGGTGTACGAACCGAATTGCTCGACCCCGACGGCGCTGTACAGCTCGAGCCCACTTTGTCGACACAAACCCCGTTTCAGGGGGCGCTGTTCATGCCTGACGACTGGAGCGGCAACTGCCCTTTGTTCGTGCGCCAGCTGAAAAGCATTGCACAGGAACGCGGCGTCGAATTTCAATTCAATTGCGAGGTTGATGCGATCCAACCTGAATTAGGTGGTGTCAGCTATCGTGTCGGCGATAAAACTGTCGATGTCGATGCACTGGTTATCGCAGCGGGTGCAGAAAGCGGTCGGCTACTGCGCGGTATCGGTATCAGCCTGCCGATGTACCCAGTGAAGGTGTACTCAGCCTCGACTCAAATTCAGGAATACGACCTTGCACCCAATGTGTCGGTGTACGACGATACCTACCGCGTTGCACTTACGCGCTTGGGTAAACGCATACGTATCGCCGGTTGTGCAGAGCTTGGCTCGAATAATTTTGATCTGCACCAAAAGGCAATCGACACCTTGGTTAAGGTGGCAGATGACTGGTTCCCCAACGCTGCCAACTACCGTACCGCGACCTTTTGGTGCGGCCCCACCTCGATGCTGCCAGAAGGTGTGCCGCTGGTCGGCGCAACCAGCCACAACAACGTGTTTGTAAACGCAGGCCATGGTGGCGGTGCTTGGGCACTCGCCGCTGGCAGCGGCAAACTGGTCGCAGATCTTGTCTCGGGCCGTCGCACCGAGATTGATACCGACGGATTGACTCTGACACGCTATGGTGACCGCGTCCGCTGATTCGCGGATTTACAGCGTCACCCGTGTGCGCGATATCGAGCGCACCGCCATGGCTGCCCTGCCCGAAGGCAGCTTGATGTCACGCGCTGGCGCCGCCACCGCGCAACTCGCACTCTCCATGCTTGCCTCGGGCACTCCAGATCCGATCTTGGTGCTGGCCGGGCCCGGCAATAACGGCGGCGATGCTCTCGAGGCGGCCGCACTGCTGGCGCAACGCGGTCAGCGCGTATTGGTAGTGCTCATGGCCGACCCGCAGCGATTACCCAAAGATGCGCAGACGGCTTACCAACGTGCACTTAGCGCGAAAGTAGCGTTCGTGGATCGGTTTGATGTGACCGCGCGCTGGGCGTTGGCGATTGATGGTTTGTTTGGTATTGGTTTAACTCGCCCCTTAGAAGGGCCGTTTGCTGCCGCGGTTGAGCAGATCAACGCGCTTGATTGCAAGGTGCTGGCGATTGATGTGCCGAGTGGTTTGGATGCTGACAGCGGTCGTGTCGTTGGTGATGCTATCGCGGTGAAAGCCGATACCACTATCACCTTCATCGGCGACAAACCCGGCCTGCACACCGGCTCTGGGCGTGACTACGCGGGCAAGGTCGTCGTCGACTCGCTTGAACTTGATCTAGAGAGCTATGGTGCGCCACTGGCGCGATTGATCACGCCAGCGCTGTTTCCGAATGTGTTCACGGCGCGAGCACACGCCTCGCACAAGGGCAGTTTTGGTGATGTCAGTGTGATCGGTGGTGCAGCTGGCATGGGTGGCGCGGTGCTGCTGGCCGCGCGCATGGCAGCCATGGCCGGTGCAGGAAGAGTATTCGCTGCATTCGCCGGCACCCCACCCGCCTTCGATCCGGTGCATCCTGAGTTAATGTGCCGCGATGCTCATGCAATTGATTTGCAACAGGGCGCTGCGGTGATCGGGCCCGGTCTTGGTACGTCACGCGATGGGCATGACTTGGTCGCACGCGCGCTATCAAGCAGCCTGCCACTGGTGCTGGATGCCGATGCACTGAACTTGGTGGCGCAGGAATACGGTCTACAGCAGCGCCTGGCTCGCCGCCGTGCGCCTGCCTTGCTCACACCGCATCCGGCTGAGGCGGCACGTCTGATGGGTTCTGATACCGAGCAGGTGCAGGCAAATCGTCTCAGCGTAGCCGCAGAACTCGCCTCACGCTTTAACGCCTGGGTCATCCTAAAAGGCTCGGGTAGCATCGTCGCCGCACCTGATGGACGCCTTGCTATCAACACCACGGGCAATGCGGCGCTGGCCACCGCTGGTAGTGGCGATGTGTTGGCGGGACTGTGCGGTGCGTTGCTTGCGCAGCACCACTCGACCTGGGAAGCAGCGCTCGCTGCGGTCTGGCTGCACGGTGCAGCGGCTGATCAGATGGTGGCCGAAGGTGTCGGCCCGGTGGGGGTTACTGCGGGCGAGTTACTGCCGTATGTGCGCGCATGCTTGAATAAAACCAAGGTCTAGCCGCACCCGTAAAAGCCTTTGGTTTTTTAGACTTTTTGTATTGGCGCGTCGTAAACACCTATGTGTCAGCCACAATACGCCCTGCACTAATCGTAATCTGTCGCTGACACATCGAGGCAATCGCACTATCGTGCGTCACCAGCACCAGCGTAGAGTGCTGCTCGCGGTTGAGCTGAAACATCAAACCAATCACGGCTTCGCCGGTGGCTGCATCCAGACTACCTGTCGGCTCATCAGCCAGGAGCAGCGGTGGTTCAGTGACAAAGGCACGCGCCAACGCCACACGCTGCTGCTCACCGCCGGATAAAAATTTCGGGTAGTGCTTCAATCGCTGTGACAGCCCCACACGCTCAAGCATGGCAAGTGCTTTCTTCTTAGCGCTTTTATCGCCCCGCAGTTCGAGCGGCAACATCACGTTCTCGAGCGCGGTTAGGTGCCCCAGGAGTTGAAACGACTGAAACACAAATCCAATGCGCGCTTTGCGTAACGCAGCGCGACCATCTTCGTCCAGCGCATACAAATCCGTGCCATCGATGCTCACGGTGCCTGAGCTCGGCGTATCCAGCCCTGCCAACAGCCCAAGCAGGGTGGATTTACCCGATCCAGAAGCGCCAACAAGGGCGACCGTTGCGCCGGGCTGCACGGTAAAATTCAAGTCGGACAGGATGCTCAGCTCACCGCTGGCGTCTGCGACTTTTTTACTCAGGCCAAGGACTTCGATGGCCGGGTGTTTTTGGGGATGATCTTGCATGCAGTGTCGGATGATCGATAAGCTCAGGCGGGTGCTGTTACTGTGCCTGATGCTGTGCGCACCGGCGTCGTATTCTGCATCAAAAACCCTGCTGGTGCTCGGCGACAGCATCTCGGCCGAGTACGGACTGCCGCGCGACAGTGGCTGGGTCAGTCTGCTCCAAAAACGCTTGTCCGATGACAAGCTCCCGGTCACAGTCATTAACGCCAGCATTAGCGGCGAGACCACCGCCGGCGGTCTGACCCGCTTGCCAGCCCTGCTGCACCAACACAAGCCCGCTGTGTTAATCATCGAACTCGGGGGCAACGACGGCTTGCGCGGCCTGTCACTGGCAGCAACCCAGTCCAACTTACGCGAAATGATCAGGTCCGCTGACCGCATCGGCGCACGCGTGCTGCTGCTGGGGATGCGCGTGCCACCCAATTACGGTCCGGACTACAGCAAACGCTTTGCTGCCATGTATCAGGGGCTGGCGCGCGAGCGCAACGTGAAACTGGTGCCCTTTTTGTTCACCGGCCTGGAGGATACCGAGCGTTTTTTTCAGCAGGATCGTATTCATCCGAACCAGCGCGCGCAGACCGTCATGCTCGATAACGTCTGGCCTAGCTTGCGCCCCCTGATGAAATGACGGCTTGATGAAATTTCCCGCGCTGCTGCCAGCGGATCAGGTCATCGCTGAGTTGGATACATTCGACAGCATCATTGATGTTCGCTCGCCCGCTGAGTATGCGCTGGACCATATTCCCGGTGCGATCAACTGCCCAGTACTGAACGATGCCGAGCGCATCACCGTTGGCACGCTCTACAAACAAGAAAGCCCGTTCGAGGCGCGCAAACTCGGCGCGGCGATCGTGGCGCGCAACATCGCCCATCATCTCGAGCAGCATTTTCAGACCAAGCCTAAGCAATGGAAACCCATGATCTATTGCTGGCGCGGCGGTAATCGTAGCGGGTCGATGGCGCTGATTCTCGCTAAAGTCGGCTGGCCCGTCGTGCAACTCGATGGTGGCTACAAAGCCTACCGCCACAGCGTTATGGATGTCTTAGAGCAGTTGCCCGTGTCATTGCAGTTTCGGGTGATCTGCGGCACTACGGGTAGCGGCAAGAGCCGTTTGCTGCGATACCTTGAGCAAGCGGGTGCGCAGGTGCTCGATCTGGAGCAACTGGCTGCCCATCGCGGCTCAGTGCTTGGCGGCTTGCCGTTAAACCCTCAGCCCTCGCAAAAAATGTTCGAGACCCGGCTGTGGCAAGCGCTGCGCAGGTTTAGGTCTGATCGTGTGGTGTATGTGGAATCGGAAAGTAAAAAGATTGGTGACCTTCGTGTGCCGGCCGCACTGATGGACCGCATTCGAAGCTCGCCGTGTGTGCAGGTTCAGATATCGACCAATGATCGAGTGAAGCTACTGATTGAAGATTATCCGCACTTGGTGAAAGACACCGCGTTACTGAACGAGCAGTTATCGCACCTGACTCCATTGCACGGTAAAGAAAAAATTTACCGTTGGCAGGCTTTAGCTGAAACCGGTGAGGTCGCTGCATTGGTTAACGCGCTGCTGGTGGAGCATTACGACCCTGCCTACTTGCGCTCGATAGAAAAGAATTTCGCGGGGTACCTTGATTCACGCGTCATAACGATGACGGGTATTGAGGAAGCAGATTTCTTGAATGCAGCGCAGACGCTGATTGCGCACCAGTGAAACGATTTCTGTATCCCGGCCACCGCCGAGATACAGTTTGATCACCTCAAATCATCACTGCTTAGGCGCAGTCAGTGCCTTGGGCTCAGGCGTGGTCTTGAGAATTTCTGCCTTCGCGCGTTTACGAATCACACCAAGATAGCCCGCCATCTCTTGGGCAGCGATAAATTCTTCTACCTGCTGCTTTTCTGATTTGATCGCTTCCGCATCTGCCGCTTGCTCGTCGATCGAATTGATGCGGAAGATGCTATAGCCCTTTCCAGGCACAGAGACACCGACGAAGGCCGGCAACTTGGTGGGGTCAGCTTTCATGATGGCGGTGACCGCCGGCGCAGATACGCCGTTGAAATTGGCGCGTGATACTTGTTTGGATCCACCAAACTCTGCGCTTCCGCCTGCCTTCAACTCGGCCAGACGCTTCTCGCCGGCTTCCTTGGCAAGTTTCTCTGCCTCTATCGACACCACACGCTCTTCAATGGCTTTCTTTACGTCAGCCAGAGGTACCTTGGCGACCGGCTTGTACTCGACAACACGACCGGAGATGTAAATGCCTGAGCCCACCTCAATCGCTTCCGTGTTGTGTTTGCCCTTGATAGCGTCGTCCGCGAAAATCGCCGCCAGGAATTTCGGCTGGTTGTACGCTGCCTGCTTTGGCAGCGACGGATTCGGCTGACGGGTCAGACCTGCTGCGGTCTCGATCTTGAGCCCCAGCTTGTCAGCGACAGGCTTCAGACTATCTGGCTGCTCATAGACCATATTATTAAAGGTCTCGATCATCGAGGCGATTTTTTTGCCAGCCTCGGTGCGACGGATTTCATCTTCGATATTGGACTTCACCTCTGACAGCGGACGCGTCGCCGCCGGCTTGATGGAGGTCAGTTTGATGATGTGAAAACCGAAATCGGACTCGACGATGCCACTGATCTCACCCTCTTTAAGCTGATAAGCAGCATCTTCAAACGGCTTGACCATCATGCCCTTGCCGAAGAACTCAAGATCACCACCACGCTCGGCCGAGCCGGGGTCGTCGGAATTCTCTTTAGCGAGCTTGGCAAAATCACCCGGGCTTTTTTTCACCGCAGCGAGTAATTTCTCGGCCTTGGCCTTGGCGGCGCCCTTCTCAGTGGCCGACATCACCTTGCCCGCCTTGATCAGAATATGGCTGGCACGACGTTGCTCATCCGACTTGTAGCGCGCTTGGTTTTGTTCGTAAAACTTTTTGATCTGCTCTTCGCTCACCACGATTTGATCTTCCACCATCGGAGCGGACAGTACGACGAACTCAGCCTTCAAGGATTCCGGGATTTGGAATTGAGCCGGGAAGCGATCGTAGAACTCCTGCACCATCGCATCGGTGATTTTCACCTGTGCGCGGAAATCTTTTGAATCGACGCTTAGCTCTTGTATCTCACGTTTTTGCTGATTGAGCGAAGACAGACGCAGGGCAATCGCACTTGGCGCAAAGGCACTTCCCTGAACAGCTGCGTTCACTTGCTGCATCGCCAAGTCATGGCGTAACGTGGCCTCGAATTTTTCAGGGTTCAAGCCCTGCGCCGCCAGCAGTTGCTGATAGCGCTCTTTGTTGAACTTGCCATCAGCGTCGGTCAAGCCGGGGATGCTGATGATGGTCTGCCGTACCATATCATCCGAGGCAGTCAGGTGCTTGTCGGCGACGTCTTTGACCAAGGCCTTTTGCGCAACCAGATTCTCAAGCGCACCCATCCTGGCATCGGGCGTATCAAACATGGCTGGATTGAATTGGTCACCAAACATCTGCTTGAAACGATCCAGCTGCCGTGCCTGAGCAGCATCCCATTCTTTTTGGTAAATCTTCTGCCCAGCGACTTCAGCGACTACGGCTTCGCGGTCGCTCATGCTGGTGTAACTTTGCAAGCCGAAAAAGGCAAACGAAGGGAGAATAATCAGCAGCAGCAGAAACTGCATCAGCCGTTGATGGGTGCGGAAGAAATCAAGCATGGCGCACTCTTAGTCCTTGCCCGTGGTCGGGCTAATCATTATGGGATGCATAAAAAAAGGCGAACACTGGGTTCGCCTTTCTGGGTCTGGCGGAGTGGACGGGACTCGAACCCGCGACCCCCGGCGTGACAGGCCGGTATTCTAACCGACTGAACTACCACTC
>JAIXQV010000263.1 GCA_027485535.1 Oxalobacteraceae bacterium
AAACGTAGTAGGTCGTAGTCTCGGGTGTTACCCGACTTTGTTAAACCCCATCCTCTACCGGGCATGCAGTTCAGTAGAGTGCCTCACCTGAGGCGCTCTTGCGCCGGCAAGATGGTTTAGGAGATAAATCAATGGATCTGATCCAACAACTCGAACAGGAAGAGATTGCCCGTCTCGGCAAGAAAATCCCTGAATTTGCACCCGGTGATACCGTGGTGGTTAACGTGAATGTGGTTGAAGGCAACCGCAAACGTGTGCAGGCCTATGAAGGCGTCGTGATCTCGCGCCGTAACCGTGGCCTTAATTCGAATTTCATCGTGCGCAAGATTTCCTCGGGTGAGGGTGTCGAGCGTACTTTCCAGTTGTACTCGCCGCTGATCGCCTCTATCGAGGTCAAGCGTCGTGGTGATGTGCGCCGTGCCAAGCTGTACTACTTGCGTGAGCGTTCCGGTAAGTCGGCGCGTATTCGCGAAAAGCTGCCAAGCCGTAAGGTCGAAGCGGCTGCGAAGTAAGCCCCACCGCGTCAACCAGAAGGGCACCGAGCGTGCCCTTTTTCTTTTGATGCCGTCGTCAATCCCCGTATGGACGGGTTTTGCAGGATGCAGATAGCAGGATGATTTTTGATCCGGCACAAGCCGACATCGACGCAGTCGCCAATGAGCCTGCGCTGCACCAGTCGCGTCTTGCGCCCGACTGGTTGCGGCAGCGCTTTGCGCAACCCACGATCTGGACGCCCGAGTTTGTTGTCGAGCCCGAGCTGAATGCCGATTTACGCGAGCCGGTGCCAGCCGCCGTACTGCTGCCGATGGTGTTGCGTCAGAACCAGCTCAACCTGTTGCTGACTCTGCGAACCGCGCACCTGAATGACCACGCCGGACAGATCAGCTTCCCTGGTGGGCGAGTCGATGCCGAAGATACCGACCCAGTTGCGACCGCCTTGCGTGAGACCGAGGAAGAGATTGGTCTGTCGCGTCGTCATATCGAGGTGATCGGTTGCCTGCCGGATTATCAGACCGGTACCGGTTTTCGCGTGACGCCAGTTGCCGCCTTGGTGCACCCGCCCTTTGAGCTAGAGGCCGATAGCTTCGAGGTCGCTGAAATTTTCGAGGTGCCGATGGCCTTTCTAATGAACGGCGCCAACCATCAGCGCCGCAGCGCCGTACTCCCCAACCGACCCGGTCGCCGCAGCTTCTACACCATGCCCTATGAGCAGTACTTTATTTGGGGCGCGACGGCAGCGATGTTGCGTAATCTTTACCATTTCCTCCGCGCCGACTAGGCTGCTTTATCAAAATGTCGCTGGCGTTGTTGGTCGCGCCTAGCCAGCGGCCCCAAAAAATTGGCTCAATCAGCTCCTTAAGTGGGCGGCGTTGCACTACCTGTTAAGCTAGCGCCTAACGCGAATTTTTCTGTTTCTCGGCCATGACTCTGTTCTCCATTCTGATCGCACTGGTGCTGGAACAATTCCGGCCGCTGCGCAGAGACAATGTGATCTATGGCTGGGTGATTGCGCTGGCGGGCCGCGTCGAGCAAAGTTTCAATGCCGGCCGCGCTGAGCACGGTCGACTGGGCTGGATTGTCATGATGTCGCTGCTGGTGTTGCCGACGCTGATGATCTACTGGCTACTCGGCGCCTTCAGTGTCATTGCGCAGCTGGCCTGGACCATCCTGATTGTTTATCTCACTCTCGGATTCCGGCACTACAGCCATTATTTTTCCGCGATTCAAATCGCGCTCAACGAGAGCAATCTACCAGAGGCACGTCGGCTGCTGGCTGAATGGACACGCTCGGATACCAGCGAGATGGACGCTACCGAAATTGTCCGAATCTCGGTTGAGCGCGCGCTGATGACGACACATCAACATGTGTTCGGCGTGTTCTTTTGGCTGCTGCTGCCAATCGGTCCTGCAGGTGCGGTGTTGTACCGTGTTGCAGAGTACCTGTCGCGTGGCTGGAATCAGCCTGAACATCTGAAGGACGAGCCATTCGGTCACTTCGCGCGGCGGGCGTTCCAAATCATCGATTGGGTACCCGCCCGCCTGACCGCAATCGCTTTCGCCATCGTTGGTAATTTCGAAGACGCTGTGTATGCATGGCGCAACTTCGCGCATCGCTGGCGCAATGAATCAGAGGGCATCATTCTTGCCGCAGGTAGTGGTGCCATGGGCGTTAGGCTTGGCACGCCCGCCGAGTATGCGTCCGATCTTCCCGGTGTTGATATCGCGGCGCTTGAATCCAATCCCGATATCGAAATTTTGCCGGGTGATGAGCCTTCACTACGTGCCTTGCAGAGTACCGTCGGCCTGATTTGGCGTGCACTGTTGTTGTGGATTTTGTTGCTACTGATGGTGTCTGTTGCGAATTGGCTTGGGTAAAAATTCCGCGGGCGTTGCTGTAGGGCACTTGTCCTAGGTCTTGCTTTGCTTGGGTGGCACGGTCCGGTAAGATAGCGCCTTAGCCGCCCCTCACGATGTCCAGTACCTTCCCAGATTCCACCGTCCCAGTCACTGATTTCATTATTCAGGGTCAGACCAGCGCAGGCCGTTCTTTTCGACCTAGCGATTGGGCGGATCGCCTATGCGGCATCATGGGCCGTTTCCATCCCGACCAAGCGGGTGGTTTTGACCGACATCTACGCTACTCCCCCTATGTCACCCCGGCGCTGATTGAAGGCGTGCGTTCTGTATTAGTCGATCATCGGCTACATGCGCTGGAGCCCTTGGCTTACTTTTTCCTTCGCGACTTCGCTCGCGATAATGATCTTCGCGTCATCGATGCCTGCGTTTTACATGTCAACCCAATAGCGTCCGCTTAATTGCCATCAGTCGCTCAATTACCATCAATCGCTCAATTACCATCAATCGCTCAATTGCTTCGATGAATGACCGACATGTTTGAATTGTTAGTGTCGCCATTAATTTTCGCTGGCAAAGCGTTCGGAATTATTCAAGCTTGTTAGGTTAATTCCGAGCTTCACCCCACGTCACGGTGTGCGATGACCGACCATTCATTTCAGGCCGGCTTCAGCCTGATCGAGCTGATGGTCGCGCTAGCAATTGCAGCCATTATTGCGGCATTTGCCGTACCCGCGTATCGCGACCATACGCTACGTTCCTATCTGCCTGAGATGAGCAGTAGCCTTCAGCTGAGTGCTTTACGTCTCGAGCAGTACTATCAGGATCATCGCAGCTACCGCAACGGTACTGAATGCGGCGTCACGCTGCCGCGCAGTGAGCGTTTTTCATTCAGTTGCACTGTGCCAGAGGATGGCCAATCATTTTTACTGACGGCTACTGGTCGCGATGCCATGGTGGGATTCGCCTACACCATCGATCAACAGGGTCAAACACGTACGACCTCGCTGCCTGACGCTTGGGGTACAGCACCGCTTGACTGTTGGGTCATGAAGCGGGGTACAAGATGCTGACGGGTTATCCGCCGATGTTGTCGCGTGGTCTGACACTCACAGAACTACTGATTGTCTTGGCGCTCAGCGCGATCGTACTCGCAGTCGCTGCGCCAGCCATGGGGCAGTGGGTCAGAGACATCGAAGTGAGATCCAGTGCCTCTTCATTGCTCGCCACACTACAGGCTGCTCGCGCTGAGGCAGTCACACGTAATACATCCGTTCGGCTACAACTACCTGATGCACAGGGAAGACCCGGATGGCAGCTTGGCTGTATCCAGAGTACAGCGCGCTGCCCCACGCTGATACGTCAACAAGCCACGGATCTGGGGACTTCGGTGCGCTGGGGTGCTGCAATGTTAACGGCAATGCCGTCGGTCGGAACGGTCATTGCCGCAGGTAGCGGTTTGCCGGCAGGTGTACGTTTTGACGCGACGGGTGCCGCAGCCGATATTGCGACCGGGGCTGATATCGCTCGTATCGATGTCACCTACAACAATCAGCCGACTACGCGGCGGATAGTGGTCCTCATTTCCGCGCAGGGTATGGCGCGTATCTGTGACCCGTCCGCAAGTGCATCTCATCCAACATCCTGCGACTGACCGCCTATGCGCATATCCGCAATGTCATCGCGCAGGGTAGGTAGTGCGCTGATCGAGAGTCTGCTCGCGGTACTGGTGTTTTCAGTCGGGCTGTTGTCATTACTCGCCCTACTGACGGCAACCCTGAAGGAAAGTGATAA
>JAIXQV010000154.1 GCA_027485535.1 Oxalobacteraceae bacterium
CAAGTCGAGATTCAGTGGTCCAATGGTGCAGAGGGCCCACGCTGTATCGTGTCAGATACCGGCATAGGAATTAGCCAAGAGCATCTCTCGCGGCTGACGGAACGCTTTTACCGAGTGGATAAGAGCCGCTCGCGCGAGACCAAGGGAACGGGATTAGGCTTGGCGATCGTCAAGCATGTGCTGATGCGGCACAACGCGCAGCTACAAATTCACTCTGAGGCCGATAAGGGTAGTCGATTTACGATTCAATTCCCACGTAGTGCGATGGTCCTGCGGCAGGGCTAAGCCATTACCCGTTTTCAGTGGCCGCCATCTCATACCAGGCGCGACTATTGTTCACGATTTTCACCACCACCAACATCACAGGTACCTCGATCAGCGCTCCGACCACGGTCGCTAACGCCGCACCAGAGTCAAAGCCGAACAGGCTGATGGCAGCAGCCACCGCCAGCTCGAAAAAATTCGACGCACCAATCAGTGCGGACGGGCAAGCCACCGCATGGGACTCGCCGAGTTTTCGGTTCAGCCAATACGCCAGCCCGGCATTAAAAAACACCTGAATCAGTATCGGTATTGCGAGCAGCGCAATCACCAATGGCTGGCGCAAAATCGCTTCACCTTGAAACGCGAACAGCAATACCAGCGTGGCTAGTAGCGCACCGATCGGCCAGGTGCCGATGCGTTGCATGGTGGCGTCGAACACTTCCTGTCCACGCGCGAGCAAGCGGTGTCGCCAAAGCTGAGCAAGTATCACCGGGATGACGATGTACAAAGCGACTGAGATGAGCAAGGTTTCCCACGGCACCACAATCGATGACATACCCAGCAGCAGCGCAACAATCGGTGCGAAGGCAAATATCATAATGCTGTCATTCAGCGCGACCTGTGACAGCGTAAACAGTGGATCACCATCGGTCAGACGACTCCAGACAAACACCATCGCTGTACATGGCGCCGCCGCTAATAAAATTAAACCGGCGATATAGCTGTCGATTTGTTCGGCGGGCAGCATGGGCGCGAACAGATGCCGTATGAAGATCCAACCCAGTAGCGCCATCGAGAAAGGCTTGACCAGCCAGTTCACAAACAACGTGACACCAATGCCGCGCACATGCTGACGAACCTCATGTAATGCACCAAAGTCCACTTTCACCAGCATCGGGATGATCATCACCCAGATCAGTAAACCGACTGGCAGATTAACCCGCGCGATCTCGATTGCACCTACTGCTTGGAAAGTAGCCGTGAAGAATTGTCCGAGCGCGATGCCTACAACGATGCAGGCAAAAACCCACAGGCTCAGGGTACGTTCGAAGAAACTCATCGGCTATTGGCGCACTGAAGTGGGATGCAGTGATTTAAGACTCATGGCCTTCCGTTTGCCCGGTATGACATGTTGTGGTGGGTAGGGGAGAGCAAGGATTTCCGCCACAGCAGTTCTCTGTCAGGTAGTCGAGCAGTGCATTCATTGCAGGTATCTGCGCGGAATGAATGACAAATCTACCCTCGTTACGTGAAATGGCCAGATCAGCGTGAACCAGTTCTTTCATGTGAAAGCTGAGGGCTGATGGCGAGATACCGAGCTGTTGCGAGAGTTGACCCGCAGTGCGACCCGCCGGGCCTGCCTGTACCAGTGTCCTGAAAATAGCCAGTCGTGACTCTTGCGCAAGTGCCGAAAGTGCCCGGACAGCAGCTTTAGTGTTGATGGTCATGACTGGTTTTCGATGAGTATTGGCTTATCCGGGGATTTGCTAGATCCGATCTTACGCGCACGGTAATCACAAATTGCATGTAGGTTTTTCGTGTCCATCTCGCCCCCGATTGAACTTGGATACATTCTTGGCGCATGCCGTGCTGGTCTTTATCGGCTGGGTGTCTGATTATTTCATCATTTCAATATTTATTCAAATATTGTGATATTATTCCTCTCGCTTTTATTTGTCGTGATTCATAGGTCTTTTTCGGCTAAAAATTGGGAAAGCGAGGGAGATGGTGAAAGTCGGTATCAACGGAATGGGACGAATCGGGCGGCTTGCGCTACGTGCGGCCATGGGCGCAGCAGACCGGCAGGGTGACGACCCGTATGCTGATAACCGGCTTGACGTCGTTCATGTCAACGAGATCAAGGGCGGCGCAGCGGCAACGGCGCACCTGTTGGAATTTGACTCAATTCAGGGCCGCTGGCGCGCCGGCATTGAAGCGCTCGACGAGTCGCATATTCGGATCGGCGGTAAAACGCTTGGTTTCTCGAGCCACCCAAAAGCCGAGCAGATCCCCTGGGGTGATCTAGGCGTCGACCTGGTGCTTGAATGTACTGGTAAGTTCCTCACGCCGGAGACCTTGCAAGGACACATTCAGCGAGGCGCCAAGCGCGTGATTGTGGCTGCCCCCGTCAAGTTTGAATCTGTGCTGAACCTTGTGTTCGGCATCAACCATCATTTATACGACCCGGCGAAGTACCCGATTGTTACCGCTGCGTCGTGTACGACAAATTGTCTTGCTCCCATCGTCAAGGTGGTGCACGAGTCGATTGGTATCCGTCATGGCCAGATCACCACCATTCATGATCCCACCAATACCAACGTCGTCGTTGATGCCCCGCACCGGGATCTGCGTCGTGCGCGCAGCGCCATGTTGAGTCTCCAGCCGACCACCACGGGAAGCGCGACTGCGATTGCCTTGATCTACCCAGAACTGAAAGGGAAGCTGAACGGCCATGCAGTCAGAGCGCCAGTGCTGAATGCCTCGCTCACAGATTGTGTATTCGAGCTTGCGCGTACAACGACTGCCGAAGAGGTCAATGAACTTTTCGCGACTGCTGCCAGCGGCCCATTGGCGGGGATTTTGGGCTTCGAGACGAAACCGCTGGTGAGCGCAGACTATGCACGCGATACCCGCAGTGGGATTATCGATGCACCTTCTACCATGGTGACCGACGGCACTCTGTTGAAGGTCTATGCTTGGTACGACAATGAAATGGGTTATGCCTGTCGCATGGTCGATTTGGCGTGCTATCTGAACGAGCAGGGGTTGTAGCAGATGACTGCGCCGGGCACTGGTTTGCGGCAATACCTGATCGTCACTTCCGCCTACTGGAGCTTCACGCTCACGGACGGCGCTTTGCGGATGTTGGTGCTAATGCACTTCTTCCGGCTAGGGTATTCCCCCTTCACGCTGGCTTTTCTGTTCTTGCTTTATGAGGCGGCCGGGGTAGTCGCGAATCTGATCGGTGGCTGGCTGGCAACTCGATTCGGTATTGCGCGCATGTTGATGGTTGGATTGAGCACCCAGATTGCAGGATTTTTGTTACTAGCCGCGCTCTCTCCAGAATGGAGCGCCGCACTCTCCGTGGCCTGGGTTGTCGCAGCTCAGGGTGTTTGTGGTGTCGCCAAAGATCTGACAAAAACAGCCTCGAAGTCTGCGATCAAGTTAACCGCCGGCGAGGCATCTGGGCAGTTGTTCCGTTGGGTTGCGTGGTTCACCGGTAGCAAGAATGCGATGAAGGGTATCGGCTTCTTCGTCGGCGGATTATTACTCGATCTTTTCGGTTTCTCGCATGCCCTCTGGTTGATGGCGGGTCTGCTGGGCCTTGTGTTGATCGCGGTTTTTTTAAGTTTGCCGCCAATGATGGGAAAGTCGAAAGCCTCAGCCAGTATCCGCGAATTATTCGGCAAGCAAAGAGCGATCAACTTACTAGCCGCTGCCAGAATATTTTTGTTCGGTGCGCGCGATGTCTGGTTTGTGGTGGGTGTGCCCGTTTTCTTGTACAGCCAGGGTTGGAATTTCACGATGGTGGGCACGTTCATGGCGTGCTGGACCATTGGCTACGGCGTGGTGCAGGCCTTGGCACCCAAGGTGATCAAGCGTAGCACTGACGGCTTATCGAATGAGGTACCTGCCGCGCGCCAGTGGTCGTTTTTACTGGCGTTCGTGCCCCTGGTACTGGCGGGCGCAGTAGTTTCTGGTCAGGAGCCGATTGAATGGATTGTCGTCGGTGGGCTCGCCTTATTCGGCTTCGCCTTCGCAGTGAACTCGTCCGTTCACTCTTATCTCATCCTGGCTTATGCAGGGTCTGAAAAGGCGGCAGAGGATGTCGGGTTTTACTATGCTGCCAATGCCATGGGTCGATTTCTTGGGACCTTGCTTTCAGGTGTTCTGTATCAGTGGGGCGGTGTGTCTTACGCGCTATTCGGTTCTGCAGCGATGTTGCTGGCTTGCTGGATGATTACCACCGCACTACCCATGACCCGCGCCTTGCCGATGGCGAATGCTCGGTCAGATACACCAGTGACTTGATGCGATATCAGTGCGGCTATCGGAAACTAACTGCCGAATTCATTTGACTTGAGTGAATCAAAACATCTTTGCCGGCGTGAAGCGCACGCCGAATGATAGCCAGCGATGATTCAGGGTGCCGCCGGCTTGCTGGCCAGCGGTTGCATCTAGTTGTAGCAAACCCGGTATCAGGCTGTAACGTGTACCCGCTTGCCAGTAAGACGAGTCTGCACTATTACCAAAACTCTCGGCGATTAGTGTCCAGTGCTTGTCGAGATTCAGCTCGGTACCTAGTCCCCACGTCATTAAATCTTTGTTGGTGGCCTTGTCGCGTAACCACCCCGTATTGACGTGTACCACGAGCAGGTCGTCCGCGAATGATAGTGACAATGGAATATACGCATAGCGATTGCCGAGCAAATTTGGCCCGGGGTTGATTTCAGGATGCTGCACTGTGCCGACCGCCGCGCCAATTCCCCAGCCGTTCGGCTCCAGGGTCTTGAATAGCGTCTTGGCCTGAAACACATAATCGCCGGTCCAGCTGGTGGTGTTGTCGAGTTTGGCGGTACCAGCACCGACGGTTAACTCTAGGTTACCGGTCGGGTTACACGCAGGTAGCGCCCATACCTCATGGCTGCTACGGTAGGCTCTGACCCAGCTCTCCAGTTGGCAGCTGCCCGCTGTCGTTAGCCTGGCGTCATCGGTGACGAAGGGGCGCGCAGCCCATGCACTATTCATGGCCCAACCAAGTAGCAGCGGTAGTATCAATCTCCACATAAGCTGATGATTGTAAACGGGCACAGGCTGATCCCAGTCGGTGATTTAAGCTAAAAAGGCAGCAAGAAAAAAAATAGCCCGCCGAGGCGGGCTAAAACAGCTTGGAGATTACTGCTTACTTCCATATCGGCGCGCCGGCGCTATCCTTGAACGATGATTTCCAGATTTCTTGGATTTGCTTGACTACAGGTGCAGGGATCGGCACGTACTCGAGTTCGGTCGCCATCTGGCCACCGTTCTTGTAAGCCCAGTCAAAGAACTTCAAGACAGCACGGCCGGTCAGTGCGTCAGCCTGAGCTTTGTGCATCAGGATGAAAGAAGCACCGGTCGCTGGCCAGCTCTGCTTGCCAGGCTGGTTGGTCAACAGCACGCCCATGCCTGGGGTGTTTGCCCAGTCTGCGTTCGCGGCTGCAGCTTTGAAAGACTCATCGTCGGGCATGACGAATTCACCGTCACGGTTCTTCATCTGGCCGTAAGGGATCTTGTTACGCTTAGCGTATGCGTACTCAACATAGCCAAACGCGCCCTTAATCCGCTGTACGTTAGCAGCAACACCTTCGTTGCCTTTACCGCCCACACCAGTCGGCCAACGAACCGCATTACCGGTACCGACTTTGTCCTTGAACTCAGCGTTTGCTTTTGACAGGTAGTCGGTCCAGAGGAATGTAGTACCCGAGCCATCTGCACGGTGAACAACCGTAATTGCTAAGTCTGGCAGTTTGGCATCTGGGTTGACGGCGGCGATGGCCTTGTCGTTCCACTTGCTGATCTTGCCGAGGTGAATAGCTGAAATCAGTTCAGGCGTGAACTTCAGCTGACCTGCCTGAATACCATCCAGGTTGAACACTGGAACGACGCCACCGATAATGGCGGGGAACTGCACGATGCCCTCTTTTTCAAGCTCTTCCACCTTCATTGGCTGGTCAGACGCACCGAAGTCCACGGTCTTGGCCTTGATCTGGCGCATGCCGCCACCTGAGCCGATCGACTGATAGTTCAAGCCGATGCCGGTCGATGCCTTGTAGGCCTCGGCCCACTTCGAATAAATTGGGAAAGGGAAGGTCGCGCCAGCGCCGGTGAATTCAGCGGCCTGGACTGAGAGACTCATCAGGGTGCCGACGGCAACGGCCGCGACGCCTTTAATCAATTGCTTGGTTCGCATGGATACTCCTTGGGGGATTGTTAGACAGTCAACAAAAGACTGGGCGAACTTTACGGAATGAATATTTCATCCATATGACACTTATGACAGCTTCAAGCGGATAATTACTTCGTTTATAACGCTGTCACGGTTTTGTCATGAAGCTACATTAGGCTCAATCATGAAAACCACCGCCAAAGCCCCTGTGAGCACAAAATCCCCTGCGAATACGTCGCCGCCTGCCAGCTTCCTCAACCGGGAGCTATCGATGCTTGCGTTCAACCGGCGCGTACTCGCGCAGGCTCAGGATGTTGACATACCGTTGCTGGAGCGGCTTAAGTTTCTTTGCATCGTCAGCAGCAACCTGGATGAATTTTTTGAAGTGCGCGTGGCCAGTTTGCTGGCGCGTGACCGAGAAGAGGGTGCTGCCGGGCAGGGTATATGGATGCGCGGTTTTGATCAGGTCAGCGTGGCGGCCCATGCGCTGGTAGAGGAGCAGTACCAAGTACTTAATGACCACATACTTCCGGCACTCGCCGACCAAGGTATTCATTTGCTCCGCCATCTGGACCGCAATGATGCGCAGCGATTATGGGTAAAGGATTATTTCGAGCGCGAGGTGCGCCCGTTATTGACGCCGATTGTGCTCGACCCCGCGCATCCGTTTCCGCAAGTCGTTAACAAGAGTCTGAACTTTATCGTCGAGCTGGCAGGTAAGGATGCATTCGGTAAAGG
>JAIXQV010000076.1 GCA_027485535.1 Oxalobacteraceae bacterium
GCGCTGTGTCGCACACCATGAACTGCTTCGCTAACGAATCGTTCATGGACGAGCTGGCACACGCTGCTGGTAAGGATCCAGTCAAGTACCGCATGGAGCTGCTCAGCAAAGAGCCGCGCTTTGCGAACGTGCTGAAGATCGCTGCTGACAAAGCAGGCTGGGGCAAGAAACTGCCTGCAGGCCGTGCATTGGGCGTCGCGCTGATGGAAGGCTATGGTACTTACATGGCTCAAATCGCCGAAGTCTCGGTCAATGGTGGCGATATCAAGGTGCACAAAGTCACCGTGGTTTGCGATTGCGGCCGCATGGTGAACCCAGGCATCGTTCGTCAGCAGCTCGAGTCCGGTATCGTCTATGGCCTGTCGCACGCGCTGTACAGCGACATCACCTTGACCAACGGTCGTGTTGATCAAAACAACTTCAATGACTTCCGTATCCTGCGTAGCACCGAGACGCCGGCAATGGACATCACTTTGGTTGAGAGCACTGAGAAGCCAGGTGGCACGGGTGAGCCGTCCACGTCGCTGATCGCACCAGCTGTTGCGAACGCGGTGTTTACTGCAACAGGCAAGCGCCTGCGCAGCATGCCATTCGCAAAGGCAATGAAGTCCGCTTAATCGGACTTCTCGCCTGAAGGGCTGAATGCCCTCCCTTGCATGCAAGGGAGGGCATTTTTTCTACATCAATCGTTTTCTGAAGCTGGTCTACAGGCGTTATCGTCTTTTCGATCAGAAAGGCGCTGTCGGTGTGACAGGGCGACCTGATTTTCTGCTGACTGAATGTTGTCGAGATTGAAGAAGAGCTTAAGCAAAGATGGATAGCATCGACCTCGAAGTACTCAAGACCTGCAGCGACTGGATCGCCGCGGGCAAGCAATGTGAACTCGTGACCGTGATCCGGACTTGGGGATCTAGCCCGCGCCCTGAGGGGGCAACTCTGGGCATCTGCGAGGATGGGCGCGTCGTTGGATCGGTATCGGGTGGTTGCATCGAAGATGACCTGATCGCGCGCGCACATGAGAGCGGAATTACACGCACCCAGCCAGAGATCGTCACCTATGGCATCACTGCTGATGAGGCGCATCGTTTTGGGTTGCCGTGTGGCGGCACGATACAACTGGCCATCGAGCCGCTGTCTGCGCTCAGCCGTATCGACGAACTGATCACCAAGCTGGGCCAAGGCGAGCTGGTGGCACGCCGGGTTGATCTTCAAAGTGGTGAGGTCACGCTAGGCCCGGCCAAGGCAGGCATGAGCCTGCAGGTGTCGGAAGCGGCATTGACCACGATTCATGGACCGCGCTGGCGTTTGCTGATCATTGGCGCTGGGCAGTTATCGCGCTTCCTGGCGCAGATCGCGGTGGGCATGGACTACGCTGTCACCGTCTGTGACCCGCGCGAAGAGTACCGCGATGGCTGGTCAGTCGAGGGCGTCCATGTGGTGCATGCGATGCCGGATGATCTGGTGATGGACATGCGATTGGATAGCCGCTCGGCGGTAGTCGCGCTCACGCATGACCCCAAGCTGGATGATTTGGCGCTGATGGAGGCGCTGAAGTCAGAGGCTTTTTATGTCGGCGCGATTGGCTCGCGCTCGAATGACCAAAAGCGTCGCGAGCGTTTGTTGGAGTTCGATCTGACGCCTGAGCAACTAGCCAAGCTGCACGGCCCGATTGGCGTTTACATCGGCAGCAAGACACCGTCAGAGATTGCCATCTCGATCCTGGCAGAACTGACTGCTGTTAAAAACAGTGTTGAGCTGCCCGACATCATGCAGGTACGCACCGCCAAAGAGGCAGCAAACACCGAGGCCAGTCCGGACGCCTGCTTGCTCGATCCTGCGCAGCGCATCGTCTGACCGAGGCTCATCCCCCGCCCCAACGCGACTATGTTGGGGCGAACTTTACGTAGCTAATTGCTATTCTTTTAATGAACACACCTGTCGAGCGACCCGATACCCCCTGCGTCGCGATTTGCTCCACCACCTTCGATGATATTTGCCGTGGATGCGGCCGTACCGTTGGTGAGGTGGCCGACTGGGTGTTTATGACAGCTGAAGAAAAAGAGCTGGTCTGGCAGCGCATCCTGGCTGAAGGCTACCCGCGCCGTTAGTAACCACTACCGGGTTAAGCCCTATCTGGCGGGGTATGATTTGTTCGCGCCCCGGCCGATTTCAACAGAGCGCATGAAAGCGTCATGCATCGGTAGCGTCCGATGGTGCCTCTGTCACAATACTGTCACACCACGGGGATAGAGTCGGCAGGTTATTTCCCGCCCGACTGGGCAGCCCCAATCTGAAGCGTAGCAAGAGGCCATGTCGACAATGAGCGTACCAATGACGGATGCAGGGCCTGCATCTATCGCACGGCCCAAAGCGCCACCACCTTCATCCTCCTCCAGCCAGAAGTGGGAGGATTTCCTCTTTCACAAGCTGACCTTAGCGTTTGCTGCCTTGGTATTACTCATCTTGGCAGGCATCATCGGGTCGCTAGTGGTGGGTGCGTGGCCGGCATTTGAGCACTTTGGCCCAGGGTTCATTACCCGTATTGAGTGGGATCCCGTCAACGATGAGTACGGCGCACTGATTGCGATTGCGGGTACCGTCATTTCATCCCTGATTGCTTTGATGATCGCTTTCCCGGTCAGCTTCGGGATTGCGCTTTTTTTGACGGAGATTTGCCCGGTCTGGCTAAAACGTCCGCTTGGTACCGCAGTTGAGTTGTTGGCGGGGGTGCCCAGCATTATTTACGGTATGTGGGGCTTGTTCGTGTTTGCGCCGCTATTTGCAGATTACGCGCAACCCTTCCTTAGCGCCACCTTGGGCAAGTTACCGCTAATTGGTGCGCTATTTAATGGCCCGATGATGGGCATCGGTATTCTGACTGCCGGCTTGATCCTGTCGGTGATGATTATTCCGTTCATTGCTTCGGTGATGCGCGATGTGTTCGATACCTGCCCGGGTGTGTTGAAAGAATCTGCCTACGCCATCGGCTGTACCAGGTGGGAAGTGGTGCGTCATATCGTGTTGCCTTACACCCGCATCGGTGTCGTCGGTGGCGTCATGCTGGGTCTAGGCCGCGCGCTGGGTGAGACGATGGCGGTGACCTTCGTGATTGGTAATGCGCACAAGTTATCTTGGTCCTTATTCGCGCCGGGTAATAGCATTGCGTCGACCTTGGCGAACGAGTTTGCCGAAGCCGAAGCCGGCTTGCATATGTCTTCTTTATTTGCACTCGGCCTGATTCTGTTTGCCATTACGTTTATCGTGCTGGCAATTGCGAAACTGCTGTTGCTATCACTTGAAGGCAAGGAGGGCACGAAATGAGTACCCTCACAGATCCGTTCCAGTCGGACAACCCGATCTATCGGCGTCGTCTGCTCAGCCACCGAATTGGTATCTCGCTGTCAGTTTGTGCGATGGCGTTTGGTATTGGTTTCCTGCTCTGGATTTTATCGGTATTGCTGATCAATGGTCTCGGCGCAATCGACCTCGACCTGTTCACCAAAACCACACCAGCACCAGGCAGCGAAGGCGGCGGGCTGCTCAACCCGATTGTGGGTAGCCTGTTGATGGTGGGTACGGCGACTTTATTCAGCACGCCGATTGGTATTTTTGCCGGTATCTATCTTGCCGAGTATGGCCAAGAGAGCAGGTTTGCCCAGATAACACGCTTTGTCACCGACATCATGCTTTCCGCGCCGTCGATTGTGATTGGCCTGTTTGTATACGCAGTGGTTGTGGCGAATGTCAGGCACTTCTCTGGCTGGGCTGGCAGTATCGCGATCGCCTTGATTGCCATTCCGGTGGTGGTGCGCACCACCGACAATATGCTGCAGCTAGTACCCACGAGTTTGCGTGAAGCCGCATTTGCATTGGGCGCGCCGCGATGGAAAGTGGCCACCATGATACGACTGCGTGCGGTCAAAGCAGGTGTGGTGACAGGTGTTTTGCTGGCAGTTGCCCGTATCTCTGGCGAGACCGCGCCGCTGCTATTCACCGCCTTGTCGAATCAATTCTATAGCACCGACATGAACCGACCCATGTCTAATCTGCCGGTCGTGATTTTCCAGTTTGCGATGAGTCCCTATGAAAACTGGAAATCGCTGGCCTGGGGCGGTGCATTGCTGATTACGGTAAGCGTACTTGGCTTGAATATCCTGTCGCGATCGCTGATCAGACAGAACAAGACTAACTGAGGTTAAGCATGATCAATATCGCGACGCTGAACGAGGCCAAACCCACCACGGCAACCGATCTCAAGCCCATCATTAAAGTGAAGGCTCTGGATTTTTATTACGGCGGCTTCCAAGGCCTGAAGCAAATCAATCTCGATGTTTTCGAAGGCAAGGTCACCGCCTTCATCGGACCCTCTGGCTGCGGTAAATCGACGCTGTTGCGCACCTTCAACCGCATGTACGACTTGTATCCGGGGCAGCGTGCCGAGGGCGAGATTGTCTTCAATGATCGGAACATTCTCGACAAGGATGTCGACGTTAATGTGCTGCGTGCCAAGGTTGGCATGGTGTTTCAGAAGCCGACGCCGTTCCCAATGTCGATTTATGAAAACATTGCGTTTGGTGTTCGCCTCTATGAAAACCTGTCAAAAGGTGAGATGGATGAGCGCGTGGAGTGGGCGCTGAATAAGGCAGCGCTTTGGGGTGAGGTCAAAGATAAGCTCGGCAAGAGTGGCTTGTCGCTGTCGGGTGGTCAGCAGCAGCGCTTGTGTATCGCACGTGGCGTTGCAGTCAAACCTGACGTGCTTTTGCTCGATGAACCGACCTCAGCACTCGACCCGATCTCCACCGTGAAAATCGAAGAGCTGATCAGCGAGCTGAAAGAGGATTACACCATCGCTATCGTTACCCATAACATGCAGCAAGCAGCCCGCTGCTCAGACTTTACCGCGTACATGTATTTGGGCGAATTGGTTGAGTTCGGTGAAACGGACGGTATCTTCTTGAATCCGACCAAGAAAGAAACCCAAGACTACATTACCGGCCGCTTCGGCTAATACGGAGAACATCATGCCGAATGAACACTCGTCGCGCCAGTACGAGCAAGATCTCGAGGCAATCCGCTCGCGCGTTTTGCAAATGGGCGGTTTGGTTGAGAAACAATTTTTTGACGCGTTGGCTTGTTTCCGTGTGCTTGATGCCAGAGAAGCAGATCGTATCAAGGCTGCTGATATCGAGGTGAATCAGATGGAGGTCGCGCTAGATGATGCCTGTAGCCATTTGATCGTCAAGCGTCAGCCAGCTGCGAATGATCTTCGCACGGTCATGGCCACCATCAAGGTCATTACGGATCTTGAGCGTATCGGCGATGAAGCAACCAAGATCGCACGCGCTGCCGCACAAATGCATCAGCGCGGATTGGTGCCTATCGCGCATGAAGACACGATACGCGTGATGGCAGATCATGCGGGCAAGCTACTGCACGAGTCGCTGGATGCTTTCGCTCGGCTTGACCACAAGCTGGCTACCCGCCTGATCATTGATGATGAAAAAGTCGACAACGAGTTTCGCATCGTGATGCGGAATGTCATCACCTTCATGATGGAAGATCCGCGCACGATTTCAGCATCGCTTGATACGCTGTGGGTTGCCAAGGCGATTGAGCGCATCGGTGATCATGCAAAAAACATTGCCGAGTATGTGGTGTATATCGTCGAGGGCAAGGATATTCGCCACACGGATTACGCCTTGCAACAGGGTGCCGCAACAAGCGGTAGTTGATTGATGGCTGTGGCTGAACCCACCATCCTGGTTGTTGAAGACGAGCTGCCCATCGTCGAGCTGATCACCTTTACCCTCAAAGGTGCAGGGTGGGCGGTTGACGCCGTCAACGATACGGCGAGCGCCTGGGCTTATTTGCAGCAGAAACGTCCTCAGCTGATACTGCTTGACTGGATGTTGCCGGATCAATCCGGCATCCGTCTGTTGGCGCGCATTCGTGCCGACCGCAACTTCGCCAACCTGCCTGTCATCATGCTGACCGCAAAAAGCATGGAAGAAGACAAGGTCCAGGGTCTGGAGCAGGGCGCGGATGATTACATCACCAAGCCCTTCTCGCCACGGGAGCTGAATGCCCGTATCAAGGCGCTGATCCGGCGCAAAACGCCGGAGCATTCCGAGCTTGAAATGCGCGCAGGCGCCCTGACGGTGGATCCGGTCAGTTGCCGTGTCAGCGTGGATGGCCAGGCGATCGAGATGGGCCATGCCGAGTTCAAGCTGCTTCGCTTTCTCATCGCTCACCCCGAGCGCGTGTTTACCCGTGGCCAGTTACTCGATAAGGTCTGGGGAGACCATGTGGTACTCGAGGAGCGGACTGTCGATGTCCACATCCTCCGGCTGCGCAAAGCCCTGGCACCGGCCGACGGCCTGATCAAGACCGTACGCAGCGTCGGTTATATGCTGTCGGAGAAGTAGCGGTCTCCAGTACAATCGCGCGAGTCAAGATCTGACCGTGCCGCAAGCACAGACAAGACCTTGCTTTCGCCGATCAGCCCGGGATCGCGCCGCCTCGTCACTCAGCGGCCCGTCACTGGCAGCGGCAGCTAAACCAACCGCTCGGCGCAGGCCGAGATGAGCACCCGCTGAAATGACCCATCGAAACCTGTTCTGGATCCCCGTTGCCCTGCGCTTCGCGCTGGTCAGTGTTGCCGGCCTGACGACGGGTTATTTATGGGGCGCGATGATGGGTTTGTTCATCGCGCTGTTGGTGCTGGCGCTCATGCTGCTGCAGCAGCTGTTTTACATGTACCGCTTGTCGGCCTGGCTGGAAGATCCGGAGGGCGTCAGGCTCGACGATGGTGGCGGTGCATGGACGGACATATTTGCCAAGCTTTACCGTATGCGTCGCGAGGACCAAAAAAACCGCAGCGAGTTGGCGGAGTGGTTGTCACGCTTTAGGCAGGCTATGAGCCAGTTGCCAGATGGTGTGGTGATCATGGACGACGTACTATTCCTTGAATGGTGCAATCCGGTAGCCGAGCAACACCTTGGCTTATCCATGGCGACCGATAAGGGAATGCGCGTGACCAACCTGATCCGCAGCCCAGAGTTCATTGATTACATCATCCTTGGTCGCTACGAAGATCCACTGACCCTAAACATTGACGAACGTAAGCTGATCGTGCGCCTGATCCCGTTCGAGAATCGACGGCATATTCTGGTGTCGCATGATGTGACGGATTTTGAGCGGCTTGACCAGATGCGGCGTGATTTCATCGCCAATGCTTCGCATGAGTTGAGAACACCGTTGACCGTGATTAATGGTTTTCTGGAAATCTCCGCCCATCAGCCAGAGCTAGATGAGCCGACGCGCCAGCGACACATGAAGCTGATGGTCGAGCAGGGTCAGCGTATGCAGCATTTAGTCGAAGATATGCTGGTACTGACGCGTCTTGAATCGATGGATTATCCGCTGCGTGAGGAAGAGATCCATATCCGCGAGCTACTCGAGAAAATTGAAGCCGAGGCAAATGCACTTTCCGCGGGTCGGCATCAGATCAGTTTAGTGGTGGATGGGCCTGATTTGCGGGGCAATAGCGAAGAGTTACGTAGTGCGATCGGTAACCTGGTCTCGAATGCGGTGCGCTATACCCCAGATGGTGGCCAAGTCGAGATTCAGTGGTCCAATGGTGCAGAGGGCCCACGCTGTATCGTGTCAGATACCGGCATAGGAATTAGCCAAGAGCATCTCTCGCGGCTGACGGAACGCTTTTACCGAGTGGA
>JAIXQV010000151.1 GCA_027485535.1 Oxalobacteraceae bacterium
TGGTTAATTTGCTGTCGCACAAGCCCTGGCTATCGTCTTTTTTGTTTGCACTCGCACTGGCGGTGGGTCTCACGCCTGAGTTATTGCCGATGGTGGTGTCAGTCACCTTGGCGCGCGGGTCGGTACGCATGGCGCGTGAGCAGGTGATCATCAAGCGGCAGCAAGCGATTCAGGAATTGGGTTCGATGGATGTGCTGTGCACCGATAAAACCGGCACCCTGACCGAAGCCAAAATCCATATGGAATCGCACCTCGACCCTACGGGAGTTGAGAGTGAACGGGTGTTGGAGCTTGCCTATCTGAATAGCTGGTTTGAGACCGGCCTGCGCAATCCGATGGATGAGGCCATTCTCGCGCACAAAAAAATCGATATCAGCGGCTGGACAAAAATCGACGAAGTGCCATTTGATTTCGAGCGTCGCCGCGTTTCCGTGCTGCTGGAAAAAGAGGGGCAGCGATTATTGGTGGTGAAGGGTGCGCCGGATGAAATTCTGCGGCTATGTACGCATAGCGTGGCGGCGGATCAGGTGATCGAATTAGATAGTGCCGTCCGTGATCGCATACGCGCGCTCTACCGAGCGCAAGAGACACAGGGATTTCGTGTGTTGGCGATCGCACATAAGTCAGTTTCGATCGATCATCCGCATGCCGTGGTCGATGATGAATCAGCACTGGTACTCGCCGGATTTGCAGCGTTTCTCGATCCGCCGCGCGAGAGCGCCCGGCAGGCCATCAAGACATTGCTCGCCGCCGGTGTGGATATCAAGGTCGTGACCGGCGACAGCGAACGTGTCACGCAGCATATTTGTCAGGTGCTGGAGTTGCCGGTTCAGGGCTTGGTGCTGGGCAGCGAGATCGAGCGACTTGATCACTCCGGCTTGCGAGCCCGAGTCGGTACGGCGAATGTATTTTGTCGATTAAACCCTGCGCAAAAAGAGCGCGTCATTACCGCCCTGCGCGCACGAGGCCATGTGGTCGGCTATCTGGGCGATGGTGTCAATGACGCGCCCGCTTTGCATAGCGCGGATGTGGGTATTTCTGTGGATGGTGCTGTCGATGTGGCCAAAGCTGCCGCCGATGTGATTCTGTTAAAGCACGACCTGAATGTGCTGTACCGCGCCGTGATGGAAGGGCGCCGTACCTTCGGCAACATCATGAAGTACATCATGATGGGGAGCAGCTCTAATTTCGGGAATATGTTCAGTATGGCGGGCGCATCGGTGTTCCTGCCTTTTTTACCGATGCTACCCACGCAGATTTTGCTGAATAATATTTTGTATGATCTGTCGGAGATCGCGATTCCGCTGGATGAAGTGGATGATGCCGAGCTGCGGCAGCCCCATGTGCTGGATATTCAGCTCATCAAAAACTTCATGTGGGTGATCGGACCGGTCAGCTCGCTGTTTGATTTTCTGACCTTCGGTCTACTACTGTGGTTGTTTAAGGCAAATGAAGCGCTGTTCCAGACGGGTTGGTTCATCGAATCAATGTGCACGCAGGTACTAGTGATCTTTATCATTCGCACGCGCGGTAACCCGCTAAAAAGTCGCCCGCATCCATTACTTGCTCTTACTTCACTGTTGGCAGTATCGCTGGCGATCTTATTGCCATTTACTGCGCTCGGTACGTATTTTGGTTTTGTGCCTCTGCCGCCGAGTTATTTTGGCGTGCTGGCCTTGTTAGTTATTAGTTATCTGGTGGTCGTGCAAGTCATCAAGCATCAGTTCTATGCGCACCGCCAGTAGTCGCCTGCGTTAATGATTTACTGAGTGTTGATGACGTTCACTCTGTCACCCTCCTTCAAACCAGCAGGTGGATAAGTAATCACTTTGGTGCCTGCTGCCAGCGAGGTTTTGATCCATGCCTCGCGTCCATTGCGCGCCAGCAGCTCTACCTCTTCCGTGCGGACGCGACCATGATCAAGTACAAACAACGCACTGCGACTGCCTTTGGGGAATAGGCAAGCGACCGGCGCCATCGTCACCTTGGTGGCGCTCTGAACCGGAATCGTAATATCGACCTTGTAGTTATCGCCCAGGGTCTGCCACGCTTCAGGCGGTGAGCGAATGTCGAGCACGACATTGACGCGCTGTTCCTCCACCCCGAGTGCAGACACTTTCGTAAATGCGGAGGGCTCTACCAAACGCACACGCGCTTGTAGCGTTGCAGGCCCGCCCCAATTGCTCAATGTGGCCAATACGCCAGGTTTTATCTGAGCGGCATCTTCGGTTAATAGCTCGACGATCACCTCAATCGCGACCGGGTCGCCAATATCCAGCAAGTTGGCACCCGCCGGTAGCACGGCCTCGCTCTGCTGTCTTAGCTTCACCACTTTACCGCGACTGGGCGCGGTGACGGCCACGGCTTGCTTGGCGAGTGGTTCACGGCCACTGCTACGCTGCAATGCGATACGTAGCTGCGCAAGTTGATGACGTGCGGCGTTACGCTCTTGCACCGATACCTCTCGCTCGCGCTGCTTTTGCTGAACCGTCAGGCGGGTATTTTCAATCTGTATCGGTGAGATAAACCCGCGCGCTGCCAGCGATTCATTGCGGCGAAGATCTGCCTCAGCCTGCAACAGTACCAATTCAGATTTTTGCAGGCCGGCATTAGCGCGAGCGACGCTGGCTTCTGCTGCCGAAACTTGTTCGCTTTGCTCTTGTAAACGTCGCTCATCCAATAGAGGCGGCGGCGCTGGCCAAAGCAGCGCAACGACTTGGCCCGCTTGTACTACGTCGCCTTCGCGAACCGTCAAGCGAGCGAGTTTTCCTGCGACTGGTGCGGAGATGACATAGCGATCCCGAAGCCGAGTTTTACCGCTTTCTTCGATCGTGCGCTCGAAATTACCCACATGAATCTCAGCGACATCCACGTCGAAGGGCTTTGGATAGAACGCCCAGCCGAGAATAGCCAGGAAAACAATCAGGGCGGCCAGTAATCCGAGTTTCTGCTTCATGTTCTTTACCGATGATCTTTATTGGAGAAAACGCATCTATTCATGCGTCTTTAGAACGCCGACCAGATCAAGCTCCCGAATCTTGCGATTCACAATCGCCGCGCTGATCACGCCCGTAATCACGACGCATAGCACCGCATATGCATAAGTCGAGGCCTGAACTTGTGCAGGTAGAAAGAACTCATCGGTGGCGATCAGGGCGACCATGCCTTTCGCCAAGGCCAAGCCGCCCAGCATGCCAATGGGTATCGCAAGCGCGATTTCCAGCACGACCTCACCCAGCAGGATTTTTGACACCTCGGCACGGGTAAAGCCCAGTACACGCAAGCTCGCCAGTTCCCAGGCTCGCTCGGCCAGCGCAACACGTACTTGGTTATAGACCACACCCACCGCGATAATTGACGCGAATACCGTCAGTACTCCAGTGATGATGCGCAAGTTGCGCGCGGTGATGCCTTGCACATTCGCCAGCATCGACGCTTTGCTGAAGGCTGCGGCCACCACAGGAATCTGCTGCATACGCTGCAACAGCTCGGCTTCATGGCCACGATCAACCAGTAGCGTGACCCGGTTCAGTACATCGCCCTCGCGCAGCAAATGGTTCAGACTTCGGCGCTCGATGTATGCGCTCATCCCCATCAACTCACTCACCACCGCAACCACCGGCAGCCTTAGCGTTGCCCGATGACCTTCTTCCACTTCGACCGTCACCATCTCGCCAACACGGAGATCCAACTTGTGCGCCAGCCGGTCGGTCAACAACAGGCCGTCAGTCGGTATCGGCATCGCGCGTTTATCTAAGCCGACCACTCGGTGCAGCTGGGGACTACTGGGTCGCCCCTGGATGACGCCGCGCCAATGTCGATGCTGATGCACCAGTCGTACGGGTACCGAGCGCCCAGCTTCTACCGCAGACACATACGGTAGGCGCGCCAGCGCATGCAGCGCAGTGATGTTTCTTGGTTCAACTAAACCGACGCTGATATCGGCACGCAGTACCTGCCGAAATTGGGTATTGAGCAGCAGCTCAATGGCATCACCCCAGAACGTGCCGCTGATGAGCACGGCGATGGATGCGGCGACACCGAGGACCGTCAGGCTCGCTCGAATGCTACTGCGTTGCATATTTCGGAACACCATGCGCATGCTCGGTGAGAACGCTGCGCGCCATCCCAGTACTTCGATCATGGTGCGGTGATAGACGCCGGGTGCGCGTGGTCGCATTGCCTCGGCGGGTGCCAGCCGAACACTACTTTTAATGGCTTGCCAAGTGGCCGCCAGCGCAGCAATCAGCGTGGTAGATACTGCAATCAATAACAGCGCTGGCCGAACGCGGAAATAAAACTCAGGGAAGCTGAAGCTCTTGCGGTACAGCGTTGTCAGCAGCTCGCCGAGCCATGCGCCCGTCACCATGCCTAGCGCAACACCCAGTACAACAATCAGCAGGGCCAGCTTGATGTAGTGCCAACCAATGCGGGCATTGTCATAGCCCAGCGCTTTCAGCGCGGCGATTTGCTCGCGCTGCATGAGTATCTGCCGTCCTAACACGACATTCAGCAGAAA
>JAIXQV010000195.1 GCA_027485535.1 Oxalobacteraceae bacterium
CGCTTTACGCTTAACACTCGCTGCATCCGTTTTTTCTTCTGCAGCCGGCTTTCTCTCCACCGCTGACCATTGCTGCAGCCTGAAGTCATCAAGCTGAATCAGTGGCGCATCGAGTGCAAGATCGATTTTTGATTTGCCGCTAGCGGTATCAACCGCACCGCGACCATTCAAGACGCTGCTACCAACCTGTAATCGTAAACCGTCCACCGCGTAGCCACTCGCACTCATCCGAAACCGCCCCTCGGCTGACCACGGCCCCCACGGGGGTAAGGAAACTCGCGCCAAACGATCCAGCGTATCCAAACGCTCTCCACGTACATCGAGGGCGAGTTCAATATCACGTGCTTCAAGATCACGATCGACGCTTCCCGATAGCAGTAGCTTGGTTTTGGATGTCTCGACCATCAACTCGAATGGAATCCGACGCTGCGCTTCTGCCAGCGCCTTCAGCGTAGCACTACGCAAGCGCACACTGAGTGGAATACTGTCGACAGCAGCTGTCAATGCAAGCGTGATGCGCTCACCCGGCTTGGCCGATAGCGTGCCTTGCGACACCTGTACTTGCAGCTGTGAACGCGTGTTTTCGTCACGTACGCTGATGCGCCCGCCACTGATCTCACCGAGTACCGAGGCATTCGCCATCAGGGTCGATACATTTCGCGAACGGGTATCGATATACAAAGTCAGCCGCTCAATACTCGCATCAACCGAGTTTGCGAGTTTTAACTGCCGCAGCGCCTGAGTCACATCGACGGGCGCAGCGGATAGCCAGAACTGCGCATGCGGCTCCGCCTCGCGCAAATCCAGCATGATCGCGCCGTCATAACGCGTACCAGCGATGTTGGTAAAGAAGGGTGAGCTTTGCATATAACCATCTCTTACTCGCCCATCAAATCCCATCTCACCCAGCGCCAGTTGCGAGCCACGAATATCACGCGCACGCACGCTGATATCCGCGTCGTCTAACACCAGTTTCGCAGGCAGAATGGGAATATCCAGGCTGGCTTTGCTACCTGCTTTGGCTGGGGCGGACGGCGGTAGTAGTTTGTCGAGCTGCTGCAGATCGACGCTGCTGATCTCCAGCTTGGCATTCAGACGTTGGTGATTCTGCGTCGTGGTCTGATCAAGCTGGCTGTACAGACTGCTATCACCCACCTGAAACACCAAATTCGATAATGACCAGCGCTGTAGATCCCCTCTGACCCGACCCGCCAAGGCAATCGGCAGTTCTGATTGCGGATTCAAGCCCAACCACGCTGCCACATCGCCAGCGCGCTCGGCACCCAGTGCAAAGGTCAGATCAGCGCTTTGATCTGCACCGTTCAACTGGCCCGACACGCGCGCGGATATTCGACCCGTCTGGACTGTCAGCGACACCGGCGAACTTCCGGCTTCGATTGCAGCTCGCAAAGAAGCTCCCGACAAAGTCGCCGCTAAGGGTCGACCGAGCAAGCTTCCACGCAGAGTGCCATCGAGCGCTTTATCACCGCCCACGCCCAGCGACATCTGATCCACCGTAAAGCTGACTGGCTTGCCACCAGCAACGTTGCCGTAGCTAAGCCGGCTCTGTTTCAACTGCATCGATAGTGTCAGCGAGCGCATCAGCGCCTCGCCCTCTGCACCGCGCGCATTGACCGACAATGACAGTCCACCCAGCTGACCCTCAACACCCGACATACCGAACAAGAAACGCGACAAACCACCGATCGGTGATTTCTCAGCGCTAAATGACAGTGATAAAGACGGTATCGCTTGTTGAGCGTCGACGATCAAGCGACCGCGCATCGGTACCTGCTCGACGATAGCCTCGACCGGTATCTCGAGCTTGCCCTTGCTGGCGTGTAGCCGCATCGAGGCATTACGAATATCACCCGGCAAACTCAGCCACTGCCCGACGCCGAGCTGCAAGTCGGTATCGATATCATCCAGCGCCTGTAAATCAATACGCGCTCGCGCAAGGCTTTGATACAGCGCGCGCAAATCTGGCGGCGGTTCGTCTTTATCGTCCTGACCCAGAAACGGCCGCAGATCCAATGCGATGATCGCCAGCGAACCGGTCAGCTTCGGCGTCTCGGGGCGCGCATCCAACTGCATCCAGCCCGCCATACTCGACTTGCCTAGAGTGGCCGACACGCGCTCTAGACGTACCAGACCAGGAAGAATCGCTACCTCGCCCGATAATCCTGCCGCACCGGCATTCGGTAGCTTGACCCCAATCACTTTGCCGAACTGCGCGAGATCTGGCGCACCCAAACCAAAACTCAGCGCACTGCCCTTCTCACCGAGCTTGCCCTGCGCTGCCAATACGCCGCCCGCAAAACTCAGCTGCGCCGATACCGGCCAGCCCGGCTTACCGCGTAACAAGTCTGCCAAGGGGCCACCGTTGATGGCGAGTTGGTAGGGCATGGTGCGCTCGACCAAGCCTTTGGCTTTGATGCTCACACCACTGCCGACAGGTAAAGCTGCATCGAGTTGATCTAGCCTGAACTCGATGGGACGTGCGCTACCGCTCTGAAAGGTAATCGTGATGTTGTCGAGATCGAGCTGGCGGATATCAATGCCAGCCACCTCATGCGCGGCCAAGGCTTGACTGTCATCCGTATCACTAGGAGGTGAACCGTCAAAGGTCCAGTTGTTGCTCTCATCCTCACGCTGCTGAAGCGAGAGTCGCACATCGCTGGCAGCGATACGATCAGCGCGATAGCGTCCTGACAGCAAAGGCATCAGGTCCAGCTTTAACTCGAGCTGACCGACCCGCAAAAATTCACGCGCTGAAAACCCCTTCGGCTGGCCAATCACCAAATCACGTAGCCGGAGTTGTGGACGCAGTCCGAGACGTAAGTGCACCTCGCCATCAACTCGCACCTCACGACCAACCTGCTTGCTAAGCATGCGCGCGACCACAGCGCGCTGCGCATTGATATCGATATCTACGCCCGTCACCGCCAATCCAAGGATCAGCAAAACGGGTAGCAGCAGGAGTAGCACGCCAGCACCCAGCCAGCGCGGC
>JAIXQV010000190.1 GCA_027485535.1 Oxalobacteraceae bacterium
CGAGCATGTGGGCGACTTTGTGTTGAAGCGCGCTGATGGTTTTTGGGCGTATCAGCTCGCGGTAGTGGTGGATGATGCTGAGCAGGGTGTGACAGATATTGTGCGCGGCGCTGATCTGCTCGAGTCGACTGCACGACAAATCTATTTGCAACAACTACTAGGTATGAACACACCGCGTTATCTGCATGTGCCGGCTGTGGTGAATGAGCGCGGAGAGAAGCTCTCCAAGCAGACCGGCGCGCAGCCACTCGATGTGAGCAATCCCATCAATGCGCTCATGGCAGCAGCGGCCCATTTAGGTCTGAGACTGAGCGGTGTACCAAACTCTGTCGATGCGTTCTGGGCGATGACAATTCCCGCATGGGGTCAAGGCTTCATGAAGAACTAAAATCGCTAATCAGATGAGCGTCAGATACGACGCGCGTGCTGGCTAGACGGGGAAGACGCAGGCATTCAACGACTTGCGGCATGCCGCTGCTAACAACGCCAGCGACATGTTGCTAGCGACTTTTAGATTCAGGTTTTGGATTTACCACCCAGTAGCGCAGCGCGCTTAGGCGCGGCCTTGGCATTACGCGGATCGACTGGCTTCTCTTCCATGGGTACCGCCGGAGCAGCAGGCTCGTAAGGCTTCAAGAACCATGGGTCAACTTTTTCTTTGCGCGGCATCGGTGCGCTAGTACTACGTGGCGCGCGCTCGGTACGGCGTTCTGAACGATCGGCATATCGATCACCCTGCCGATCGCCACGATCACCACGATCACTGCGCTCTGCTCGCTCGCCTCGGGCGCTACGCGGCTGGAAGTCTTCCAGCTCAACCGGTGTCAGTTTTTGCTTGATGAGCTTTTCAATATCGGCCAGCAGGCGCGCATCCTTGTCACAGTACAAGGACAGTGCATCACCAGAAGCACCGGCACGGCCCGTGCGGCCGATACGGTGCACATAATCCTCAGCGTTATACGGAAGATCGTAGTTAATCACGCATGGCAGCTCGGCGATATCAAGTCCGCGCGCCGCGACATCGGTGGCGACTAATACATCGATACCGCCTGCTTTGAATGCTTCCAGCGCTGCCATACGCTCAGCTTGCGTCTTGTCACCATGGATCGCCGAGGCCTTGACGCCCGCCCTCTCCAACTCACGCGCCAGCCGCGAAGCACCGATCTTGGTATTGGAAAAAACAATCACCTGCCGGATCTCACGCTGCTTGAGCAAATGTACAACGGCATCACGCTTGGATTCTTCTTCAACTTTGTAGATGATCTGTGTGACACGCTCTGCAGTTGCATTGCTGCGCGCCACCTCAATCAGCTGAGGATTTTTCAGAAAGCTCGAGGCGAGTTTTTTAATCTCTGGCGAAAAGGTCGCCGAGAACATGAGGTTCTGTCGCTGCTTGGGTAACAGATTGATGATGCGCTGCAGATCCGGCAGGAAGCCCATATCGAGCATGCGATCTGCCTCATCCATCACAAAAATTTCTGTCTGCGAGAGATTAAGCGTTTTCTGCTGCACATGATCAAGCAAGCGGCCTGGGGTTGCGATCAGAATCTCGACACCGGCCCGTAGTGCCGCCGTTTGCGGCGCCATGTCGATACCGCCGAACACGACGGCTGATCGCAGTGGCGTGTGGCGGGAGTACGACTTCACATTTTCAGCCACCTGATCTGCCAACTCGCGGGTCGGCGTCAGAATCAGGGCACGCACCGGGTGGCGCGCGGGAGAGGCACTCGTATTTGCGTTGGGCAGCAGCTGCTGAATAATCGGGAGCGAGAAACCCGCTGTCTTGCCGGTACCGGTCTGCGCGGCACCCATCACGTCCCGCCCTTGCAACACAACCGGTATCGCTTGGGCTTGGATCGGCGTGGGGTATTGATAGCCCTGCTCGGCGAGCGCCTGCAGAATGGGCGGCGCAAGGCCGAAATCGTCAAAACGTGGAAGCGATGCGGTCGCAGCTTCGGGGGCGGTGGGGGTGTTCAGCTCTGGCATTCGTCGGAATAGGTTTGACGCTGAAGTATAGCACCCATGCCCCTCTAACGACCCACAAGTAATTGATTGTAAAAGGAAACAGCACCGATCAGATGGCGCGCCTAGCGCCCTACCCTGCGACTGATGATGGCATTTTTGCTGTCAGCACCCCGCCCAGAGAAGAACACCGCTGGAAGCTACCGAGACCTTTCAGCTTGGCCGCCGATGCGAGCTTCTAGGGACTTTCAAATGCGCATTCAACTTAGCACCACTGGTATTTCAACTAGTAGCTTTCTACGAATCTTGCACAGAATTTAGACCACTAATCCGAACATGTTTTTATGTCCTGAGGTTCTAGAAATGGTTTGGCGCCCCCTCGGAGTCGAATCGAGCACCAACAGATGATGAGTCAACTTCTCTAACAAGGCCTAAGCATAATAAGGTATTGCGCAGAGAGGTAAAGCCAACACGGATGCGCCGGCTTAGCTGTACTTTTGATTCTTGCTGTCGAAGAGCCTGGTGCTGAGTCTTGAGTCGACGGGCAATCTACGAAATAGCCGCCGCCAGTAAAATTGCTTTCACTATTTAAAAACAAC
>JAIXQV010000081.1 GCA_027485535.1 Oxalobacteraceae bacterium
AACCATACCCAATACGCTGCGGAAGTAGTTCATGTCCGGGTGCCATGGTACGGGTCCTGCAGGTCCCGAACCATGGCGAACCACCCGACTTGCTAAACCGTAGCCTCGGCGCACACGCATCTAGCTATCATGAGCTCCGTTCGCGCCATGCGTCAGGAGATGCTACGTACCTGGTCCCGCTTCGGGACAAAATTCCTTCCCTTTGCTGATGCCGCGTCTGAGTCGCTGCCGTTATCACGGCTGCTACGTCTTTCGCTGTTTCAGGTATCAGTCGGCATGGCTTTAGTGCTGATGATCGGTACCCTGACTCGCGTCATGATTGTTGAGTTGCATGTATCCGCAACGCTGGTGGGATTAATGATTTCATTGCCATTGGTGTTTGCACCATTGCGCGCACTGATCGGCTTTCGCTCGGATCATCATCGCTCAGCACTAGGCTGGCGTCGCGTGCCGTATATCTGGATGGGTACGATGGTGCAATTCGGTGGTCTATCGATCATGCCGTTTGCGCTGCTGGTGCTATCCGGCATGGGGCACGCCTCGCACGCGCCGGCTTGGGTCGGGCAGCTTGCTGCTGCGGTCGCATTTTTATTGGTCGGCGCTGGTCTGCACACCACGCAAACGGTGGGTCTCGCGCTGGCGACTGATCTTGCACCAGCCGAGTCGCGACCGAAAGTGGTCGGCCTGATGTATGTGATGCTGCTGCTCGGTATGATGGGTAGCGCGGTGCTGTTTGGTCTAGCGTTAGCTGAGTTCAGCCCGGGTCAGTTGATTCGCGTGATTCAAGCAGCGGCAGTACTGACGCTGGTCTTGAATACCATCGCACTCTGGAAGCAGGAATCACGTAGCCGATCGAATCGGCCCAGCGAGCAGAGCGCGCCAGATTTCCGCGCCACTTGGCAGTTGTATTGCTCGGGCGAGCAGGCGACACGCCGCTTGCTGGCCATTGGCTTGGGTACCATGGCCTTCACGATGGAAGATGTCCTGCTCGAACCGTATGGCGGTGAGATCTTGCGGCTTACAGTCGGTGAGACCACGCTGCTCACCGCGACACTCGCGATTGGCGGTTTGTTGGGCTTTGCGCTGGCCTCGCGGGTTCTGAGTCGCGGTATGGATCCTTTGCGTCTGGCAGGACTTGGAGCATTGGTGGGTTTGCCAGCATTTGCCATGGTGATTCTGGCAGCGCCGACGGGCATCCCGACCTTGTTTGGCGTTGGCACCATGCTGATAGGTTTTGGTGCCGGCTTGTTCGGGCATGGCACCCTGACTGCGACCATGAATCTCGCGCCGAAAACCCATAGCGGCTTGGCGTTGGGCGCGTGGGGCGCGGTACAGGCTACGGGTGCCGGTATCGCCATCGCCCTCGGCGGCATCTTGCGCGACCTGGCCGCGATGGTCGGCGGGTCGACATTCGGCTACACCTTTGTGTATACGCTGGAGATGGTATTACTAGTCTTGACGATCATCGCGATTCGGCCGCTCATTGGGCCAAACTCGTCGGATGCTGAATTGAGTAATAATAAGCGGGTGTGAAAACCGTCCGTCTGGAAGTTTCAGACGATCAAGCGCCACCCGCACTGCGGCGTGGAATGTCACTGAAGATTTTGTTGCAACCATCGAATCGGGAGAAACTTATGAAGACTTGGCAAATTTTGTTGGTGATCTGGATGGCCGGCGTCGGCTTCTGGGTTGCAAATCAGTTCAACCGCCAGAACATCGAGCGCCTGAAAAAGCGTTCCTCGGGCGCGTAAATCTGGGCTTTACCGGGTAACCGTGAAACGGGCTGCTATATAGGCAGCCCGTTTTGCTTTGAGGGACACCTTCCCAGCTCGGCGCCATCGTAGTGAGAATTATTCTCATTTGAGGTAAACTCAGCAGTTCTTGATCGACTCTATCGGGGACTGCTTCACCATGCCGCAACTCACGTCTTTGCTCTCAGCCGCTTTCATCGCGCTGGCTTCGCTATCCACTATCGCGATCGCTGACACCGTCACTGTTTATTCCGCCCGCAACGAGCAACTGCTGAAACCGCTGCTGGATTGTTACAGCAAAGAGACGGGTACCGAAATTCGTCTAATGACCGCAAACGAGGGCGCATTACTCGCGCGCTTGAATGCCGAGGGTGCCAGCACACCAGCGGATGTACTCATCACGGTGGATGCCGGTAACTTATGGCTCGCTGCACAGCAAGGCCAACTCCGTGCGCTGAACTCGCCGGTACTCCAAAAAAATATCCCGGCGCATTTGCGCGACCCTGATAACCAGTGGTTCGGTTTGTCGGTGCGCGCGCGTACGATTGTTTATAGCAAGTCTGCCGTGCGGCCGAGCGAGCTTTCCACTTATGAAGATCTGGCGCAAGCGAAATGGAAAGGCAAACTTTGTCTGCGTACCAGCAAGAAGGTCTATAACCAGTCACTGATCGCCATGATGATCACCGAAATCGGTGAAGCAAAAACTGAAGAGATCGTACGCGGCTGGGTCGCCAATCTCGCCACCACGCCATTCCCCGATGACACCTCGCTGCTGAAAGCCATTGCTGCCGGTCAGTGCCAGGTCGGCATCGTCAACACGTATTACCTTGGCCGCCTTCTCGTCAAAGAGCCTGACTTCCCCGTTGGTTTGTTCTGGGCGAATCAGAGCGGTAGCGGTACGCACGTCAATGTCTCTGGTGCAGGCATAACCAAACACGCAAAAAATCCGACCGGCGCGCAGAAGCTGATTGAGTATTTGTCGATGGAAGCAGCACAATCGTTTTACGTCGATGAAGATCTGGAGTTCCCGGCCAACCCGAAGGTGAAGGCCAACTCAATCATCAAGGAATGGGGCAGTTTCAAGCCAAACTTGCTGAATGTCGCCAAAGCCGGTGAGTTGCAGGCGGCGGCTACCAAGCTGATGGACAGAGCAGGCTACAAGTAAGCACCTATCGCGTAAGGTCGCTATCAGTGTTGGCATCATCTTGCGGTACGTCTTGTACTGTCAGTGGTGCCGCCGTCTTGCTATCGATCTTACGAAACAGATTTTTGCCGCGCAATACCAAACCGCATCAAGACCGCCGTATGAGAATTACCGCATAAACGTACCGAATGAATTCACTCGCTGACAAACCTGCGTGGTCGGTACTCTGGCTGTCACTACCGACGGTGGTGCCGCTGTTAGTGGTGCTGGGCAGTTGGCTGCATCCGCAGCCAGAGGTGTGGTCGCACCTGAATGAGTTCGTGCTACCTGCGGTGCTGAAGAACACGTTTCTGATGGCACTCGGTGTGGCGCTGATGGTGATTGTCTTGGGCGTAGGGCTCGCTTGGTTGACGGCGGTGTGTGAGTTCCCGGGGCGACGCTGGTTTGCATGGGCGTTAGTGCTGCCGTTGGCATTACCGGGCTATGTGCTGGCATCGGTCATGGTCGGTTTGTTTGACTACAGCGGACCCTTGCAAACTGCCTTGCGTTCCGCGCTCGGGCCAGTGAGCCTGCCGCCGATACGATCCATGGGTGGAGCCATCGTGGTGTTCGGCTTGGTGCTGTACCCCTATGTGTATTTGTTGGCGCGGCAAGCTTTTCTGACGCAAGGTAAGCGTAGCCTTGAAGCGGCGCAAACACTCGGTATGCCGCGCTGGTTGGCGTTCTTTCGCGTAGCGTTGCCGATGTCGCGGCCGTGGTGGGTCGCAGGTCTGACCTTGGCGCTGATGGAAATGCTGGCCGACTTCGGAACCGTCGCGATCTTCAATGTCGATACCTTTACCACGGCGATCTATAAAGCCTGGCTGGCCTTGTTCAATTTACCGGTCGCCTCGCAATTAGCCTCGTTACTCGCACTAGCTGTCTTGTTGTTGGTATGGTTTGAGCAGCGCGCGATTGCGCAACGCCGTTATGCCGCAAACTCAGTCGAGGCGCGCCTCGAGCGTTTGCAATTAGTCGGACTATCGCGTTGGGCGGCGTTCGCTGCCTGTGCGCTGGTACTGCTAATGGCGTTTGTAATACCTGTGCTTCAACTCTTACTCTGGTCGTTGTCAGTGGTGCGCAATGATTGGGATGTGCGTTATTGGGGTTTCATCGGGCACTCGTTGATGCTGTCGACGTTATCAGCGCTGATTGTGGTAGCGGTCGGGCTGTGGCTGGCGTATGCACAGCGTCAGCATCCAGGTCGACTCACACGCTTGTGGGTGCGCGCTTCAACGCTCGGCTATGCATTGCCCGGTATGCTGCTGTCGGTCGGTTTGTTCATTCCGATTGCGTGGCTTGATAATCAGCTTTACCCGCTATGGCAGTCGTGGGGTGTTGATCCGGCACCCGTGCTGAAGGGTACGTTATTGGTGATGCTGCTAGCGCTAGCGGCGCGTTTCATGGCCGTGGGCTTTGAACCGATGCAGGCTGCGATGCAGCGCATTACGCTTAGTCAGCAACAGGCAGCGCATAGTTTGGGTCTCGGTCGTTGGCAGGTGCTGCGCCAGCTTTTCTTGCCGCTGCTGCGCAGTGGTTGGTTGGGTGCCAGCTTGCTGGTATTCGTCGAGGTCATGAAAGAAATGCCGATCACCTTAATGACACGACCATTTGGCTGGGACACGCTGGCAGTGCGTGTGTTCGAGATGAGCGCTGAAGGTATGTGGGATCGCGCTGCCTTGCCGAGCTTGTGTATTGTGGCTGCTGGTTTGCTTCCGGTCTTGTTATTAATTCGTCAGTCAGAGCGCTAGGCCATGCAGCACGATATGAATCATCATCAGCCAGTACAGGCGCTCGAACTAGAGGCGCTGACCCTTGGCTATCCCACTGCGAGTGGCTTGCAGGTCGTGCTGTCGGATTTTTCAATCAGCTTGGCGCAAGGTGAAATCGCCTGCTTGCTCGGGCCATCCGGCTGTGGCAAGACGACCGCCTTGCGCGCGATTGCGGGTTTTCATCCGCTGCAATCTGGCCGTATCCGCTTGATGCAGGACGAGGTCGGTCGTGCCGGCTATCAGCTCGCACCCGAGCATCGCAACATCGGCATGGTGTTTCAAGACTATGCGCTGTTTCCCCATCTTTCAGTGGCTGACAATATCGGTTTCGGTTTGTACCGTCGTAGCCAGCGCGAGCGCGAGCAACGTGTCGCACAAATGCTTGAACTGGTCGGCCTGGAAGCGTTGGCACATAGCGCGCCGCATCAACTCTCGGGTGGTCAACAGCAGCGCGTTGCATTGGCGCGTGCATTGGCGCCACAACCGGCGCTATTGCTCATGGATGAGCCTTTCTCGAATCTGGATGTCACGCTGCGCGAGCGCTTGGCGATCGAGGTGCGCGATTTGTTGAAGCAGACGGGGACCACCGCCGTCATCGTCACTCATGATCAGCTGGAAGCGTTTGCGGTGGCCGATCGTATCGCTGTGTTGGCAGAAGGACGCCTGCAGCAGTGGGGCACGCCGATGCAGCTGTATCACCGCCCCGAGAATCGATTTGTTGCGCGCTTCATCGGTGAGGGCATGATGCTGCGTGGTCGAGTGGGTGATGCAGGGCAGGTGCACACCGAACTTGGTGTGTTCAACCCCGAAGTCTTGCCCGATGGTGTCGGCAACGGTGGTGAGGTAGACCTGTTGCTGCGGCCAGATGATATTCAGCATGACGACGCCAGCCCGCTGCAGGCGCGCGTTCTGGCCAAGGCATTTCGCGGGGCGGCGTTCTTGTACACGCTGGCCTTGCCTTCCGGGCAGCAGCTGCTATCCCTGGTGCCCAGCCATCATGACCATGCAATCGGTGAGGCAATTGGTATTCGTCTTGAATTAGACCACCAGATCTGCTTTGCTACTGCCTAGGCTGCAATAGCGTGTCGCTGGCGATGCCGGTGTCGGTGGTGTTGTCCGTGGCTCGGATATTAGCGACCAAACAATGATGTCCTAGGGTCGCAAAGTCGGCTGCTTGGCTTTATAGTGGCGACTTTCGCGCATTCGCCGGCATGGTGCGGTGCGACGAAAACTCATAACGACAATAAATCTTAGGCTGGAGACATCCTTATGAACATCCTCGCACTTGTGCAACGGGTGGCCGGGTTGGCCCTTGCGGGCTTCGTTGCGGCGGCTGGTGCGCAAACCAAACCCACCGAACTCAAAGTCGGCATCAGTACGTTTATGTCAGGTCCGGCCTCGGTATTTGGGGTGCCGGCAAAGGCGGCGGCTGAGCTCTATATCGAGCAGATCAACGCAAGCGGTGGCATCGGTGGTGTCAAGCTCGTACCTACTTTCATTGATGAGGGCATAGGCTCGGATAAGTTTTTATCCGAGTACCGCCGCGTGGTTCAGGAGAGCGACACCAAGGTCATGGTGGCCGCGATCTCCAGTGGTAATTGCAATATCGTCGCCCCGGTAGCTGAGGATCTGAAGGTACTCAACATCATGTGGGATTGCGGTACCGAGAAAGTGCTGGAAGATAAGCGCTATCGTTATGTGGTTCGTACCCAAGCGAATGCAACCACTGAGATGGTTGCTAGCGTTTTGTACTTGCTGCGCACCAAGCCGGATCTGAAATCCATCGCAGTGATTAATCAGGATTACGCCTGGGGTCGCGACTCGTGGGAGTTGTTCCGCAATACTTTGCTGGCTATGAAGCCCGATGTAAAAATCGTCGCTGAATTATTTCCTAAATTCGGCGCAACCGATTACTCAACCGAGATTAGCCGCTTACAGGCGCTACGACCCGAGGTCATCTTGTCGACAGCATGGGGCGGCGATCTTGATACCTTTGTGCGTCAGGCCTCGCAGCGCGGGCTGATGAAAAATTCGCTCTTCGTCTTGCCACTGGCCGAGAGCTCGCTCGAGCGTTTGGGCAGTGCGCTGCCGGAGGGTGTGATTGTAGGCGCGCGTGGTGATCATTATTTCCTTCACCCTCAGTACAAAGACGAGCCGCGCCTGAAAAGTTTCGTCAAGAAGTTTCGCGACAAGACGGGTACATATCCGATCTACTCGGTGTACCACATGATTCAAGCGCTCGATGGTCTGAAAGCCGGTTACGAGAAAGCGATTAAGGCAAATAAGGGCCAGTGGCCGAGTATTGAGCAAGTGTCCGATGCGATGCGCACCCTGGAGTTCCGCGGTATCACCGGTACCGTAAAGATGCGCGAAGACGGTCAGGGCCTTGAAGAGCAGTTACTAGGTATTACCAAGAAGAGTCCTGATTATGCTTTCCCGATTCTCGAAAAAATCGTGATCTATCCGGCGGATCTGATTACGACACCCGTCGGTCAGAAATCGCCTGAGTGGGTCAAGACCCTGAAGCCGGAGCTCATTAATCATCCACGGTTAAGACAGTATTGACTGAGCGATACGCCGCAAGCTGAAATGTTTGCGGCGGTCGCCATCGACGCTGTCAACGCCTGATGTAATCGCCTACGCGAACCTTTAGCTAACCCTTAGTAAACCTCATCCGCCCGCTCTCGCCATGCCCAAAGAGATGATTATTCTCGCGCTGATGGACGGCTTATCGCAGGCCGCTGTGCTGTTTCTGGTGGCTTTGGGCATGACGCTGGTATTCGGTGTGATGAACATCGTCAACATGGCTCATGGCAGCTTTTATGCGCTTGGTGGCTACATGGCGGCGAGTTTGGGTTTGTGGGCCAGCGCACACGGTGCTTCGCCCGCTTGGTCGCTGCTGATTTTGCCGCTGGCCGCGATCATCATCGGCTGCATATTCGGCGCCTTGATGGAAACCACGCTGATGCAGCGGATCTATCAAAAAGATCCCATTCTGCAGCTACTGATTACCTTCTCCGCATTCATGATTTTCGAAGACCTGCAGCGCTTGGTCTGGGGAACGCAGCCGTATTTCGTGTCAGAGATCGTGAATTACCTCGGTACGATCGATGTGCTAGGTATTACCTACACACGTTATCAGTTGCTGCTGCTGCCCGGTATCGCACTCACTGTATTTATTGCGCTGCGCAGTTTTCTGAAGTTTTCGAGCATGGGTCGGCAAATTGTGGCGGTGTCGCATCATCGTGAAATGTCGACCGCGCTTGGCATCAATGTGCGGCGTATCTCACTGCTGACCTTTGTAGTCAGCGCAGTGCTTGGCGCACTAGCCGGTGCCTTGGCATCACCGACCGTGTCTTGGGTGCCCGGTATCGGTGGCGAGATGATCGTGCTGTCGTTTGCGGTGGTGGCGACTGCCGGTTTAGGTCAGATCGAAGGCGCGTTGGTAGCGGCGCTACTGATCGGATTAGCGCGCTCGTTCACGGTGTATCTGTTGCCGGAGATCGAGGTGCTGGTGCCGTTCCTGATCATGGTGCTGGTGCTGCTGTTTCGTCCGCAGGGATTGTTCTCGGTAGCACAGGCGAGGCGGGTCTGATGTCACGCCCGAAACTACTCGTCATCGCGCTTGCGATCATGGCGCTGGCTTTGCCGGCAGCACTGCCATGGCTGAAGACACCACTTATTCTCGCCACTGCGTTCGGCATCGCTGCGCTTGGCATCTCGATTCTGATTGTGTCCGGGCAGATTTCATTTGGCCACGCCATGTTCATGTGCGCTGGTGGTTATGCAGTGGCCTTTGCTTCCCGGCAGTGGCCGCAGCTCGATAGTGGTTTATTGCTATTGATGGGTGCTGGTACGGGTTTATTGCTCGGTGTCGTGGTGGGATCGTTTGTCGTGCGCTATCGCGCGATTTTTTTTGGCATGCTCAATCTCGCGCTATCGATGGTGCTGTATGCCGTGCTGGGCAAGTTCTTCCATCTGACGGGTGGGACGGATGGCTTGCGGCTAGAGCGTGCGCCATTTTTCGGCATGGCACTCGATCGTGACAACTTCGAGAGTTTGCTACTGCTCTGTAGCGTCGTTCTCGCGCTAGTCACTGGCTGGCTGGTCAGTCGCTATCAGCGCTCGGTGGCGGGGCAGGCACTGGCTGCGATCAAGACGAATGAAACACGACTGGAATATGTCGGGATTTCTGCTTATAAAACGCTCTGGATTGGTTATATTTTTTCTGCCAGCTTGTGTGGCTTGTCCGGCGCGATATTCGCGATTGCCCAAGGTCTGGTCACGCCAGAGATGGGCTATTGGGTGCGCTCTGGTGAGATTATTTTCGTCGCTATTCTCGGCGGCATCGGGCATCCGGTCGGCGCATTTATTGGGGCGGGTATTTTTGAGTTCGTGAAGCTATTCGCGGCTGCGTATCTGACCGGTGCCTGGCAGTTGGTACTGGGTTGCGTATTAATTGCTATTGTGTTTCTGGCGCCGCGGGGTGTCTCGGCGTTACTGGATGCTTCGTCTTCCAAGCAGCGAGGGCGGCCATGAACGCGCCACTCTTGCAGACCAAAGACTTGCAACTCGCGTTTGGCGCGGTGGTCGTTGCAGACCATATCGATTTCACTTTACATGCCGGTGAGCGACTAGCCGTTATTGGTCAAAACGGTGCGGGCAAGACCACCTTCATTAACATCTGCACCGGCCTGATACGCCCGCAAGCAGGCGAGGTTTTTTTCGAAGGGCGCCCGGTAACCGGTATGGCGCCGCGCGAGATTGCGCGACGCGGCATGGTACGTTCGTTTCAGCTGCCTCAGCTATTCAATGAACACACGGTGCGTGATTGCGTGCGGATTGCGGCGGCGGGTAAGCGAAATCGCTTGAGTGTCTGGACGGCGCTGCAAGATGCTGTGGATGAAGATGCAGTCGATCATGTGCTCACGATGGTGGGGCTAATTGATCGTGCCGACGAAGTATCAAGCGCATTGCCCGAAGGCCAGCGCAAGCTGCTGGATATCGCAATGGCGTTGGTGATGCAGCCACGCTTACTGATTCTCGACGAGCCGACCTCGGGCGTTTCTAGCGAAGAAAAGCATGGCCTGATGGCGACCATCATGCGCGCGCTCGACGAACAACAGGTGAGCGCGATTTTTGTCGAGCATGATGTCGATATCGTTTCACAGTACGCGACCCGCGTCGCTGCCTGGATCGCCGGGCGCATCGCGGCCGATGGCACACCCGCTGAGGTGCTGGCGGATGCCGAGATTCGCGCTAACGTGATCGGGGAATGAGATGCTGAAGCTGCAGAGAGTCAGCGCGAGT
>JAIXQV010000062.1 GCA_027485535.1 Oxalobacteraceae bacterium
GGAAGTTCAGAACGCGGTTCGACTCAACCACGATCAGGAAGCCGTCTTTAGTCCAGCAAACACCGTTCGGGTTCTTGAACTTGATCGAAGGTGCGAAAGGCTTGACTTCGTCAGCGACGTTGTCGCCGTTACGGTCAGTAACTGCCCATACGGTGGTTTTGCGCGTGCCAACGAACAGCATGTTGGTCGATGGAGCAACTGCCATGTAACGCGCGTCAGGAACAACAGCGTACAGATCGATCTTGAAGCCTTCTGGCATCTTGATCTTTTTCAGGTTTGCCTTCAACTGCTCGACGTTAGCACCGGTCTGTGAAACGGTAGGAATGTCGATTGCTGTGCCCGATGTTCTGACTCCCGAGATTTTTTCGAGGTTCTCATCTTTTGTATTTGCAAAGCTCGATGCCGAGAAGGCGATGAGCATTGCCGATGCCAGGGCGCTCTTTACGAAAACGTTGGATTTGGCCAATTTAATCTCCGATTGGTTTTTATAAACAACACGGTTTGTGACCGCTAACGCGGCAAAACTTTCATTGATATTATGTACACAATATCGCCGAAAACGCTTCTGCAATGCTAGTGGGCTTCGGACTATAGGTCTTGCTCAATACGGGCTACAAGTGAAAATTTTTCAAGCTGTTGAGGCCCATCAAGCTGCGCTGTCAAACCGACAACCAACATCGAAAAACTAAGCATCGCTATCAGCAACGTGCGGTTAGTTTTTCGACGCCATTAAAGGCAATAGTTAATTAATGACTACGCCCCATGGCATTTCACCAACTTGCACTTCTGACATTGCTTTCAATTCAATCGCGTCAATCACCGTCACCGAATTCGAGCGGCCATTTGCCACGTAAAGCTTGCGGCCGTCTGGTGTAATCGCCATATTCCAAGGGCGCTTGCCGACTGGGATGGTGGCAAGGATTTCATGGCTCGTGGTGTCGATCGCAGACACAGTGGCGTCTTTGCCGTTCGAGATGAAGACGCGCTTGCCATCGGGTGCCATGGCCACACCGTTAGCAAAATTACCCGTCTTTATCTGTTTGATAACCTTGCGCTTTTCGACATCGATCGCATACACCGTGCTGGCGATTTCGCAAGCGACGTAAGCGACCTTGCCGTCCGGCCGGAAGGCGATCCCGCGTGGCCTATCGCCAACCTTGACGGACGCCACCTGCTTGCGGAGTTTGACATCAATAATGTCGACACTGTCGGCATCTTCGGCGGACACAAACATCCATCTACCATTCGGGCTGAATACAGCGTGCTCCGGGTTTTTGCCGCGCGTTTTGACGGCGTACATTTTTTTCCCGCTCGCCACGTCGATGAAATTCACAGCATTACTGATTTCCGAGGCGGCGGCGATCCACTTGCCGTCCGGTGAACTGGAAACACCTTCCGGCGATTCGCCCAGTTCAATCTTCCCAACGGCCTCGCGGGTCTCAGTGTCAACCTTCACCAAGATATTGTTGGGCTGGTCGCTGACAAATAACCACTTCCCATTAGCTGAAAGAGCAGCACCCCGCGGCTTGTCTCCCGCTTTGATCTCTCCAACCACCTCGTCGGTTGCGGTATCGATCACGGATACCGTTCCCGATTTCTCGTTTTGTACATAGGCGAATGGCGCACATAGCGCGCCCAGCGGCAACATGGCGAAGGCTAGGGTTGCGACTGCGTGTTTCAAGGACATTGCGGGCTCCAGTGATCGATCCAAAGCAGGTTGCAGAAAGTGTTAGAGCATAACTTAAGCCTCAACTCGCCTAACAGTCCGATATTTCAGACTGTTCGGCGAAAATTTCGGTTACGATGTCAATCAAACTAGACAGTTCAAAAATGACATGTTCGCCCCGGGTGGCGAGCCAGCGTAAGGGAAATGGATGATGGCCGAAAAATTTACAGAGCAAGACTGGCGGCGGTTTCTGATCAGCATCGGGGAAGATCCTGATCGCAATGGTCTTGTCGAGACGCCGGCGCGGGTGGTCAATGCCTGGGCCCATTGGACCTCGGGTTATAAACAAAACCCAGCGGACGTCATGAAGGCTTTCGAGGATGGCGCCGAGCATTACAACGAGCTGATCGTGGTGCGCAATATCCCTGTCTACAGCCACTGCGAGCATCACCTCGCCCCCTTCTTCGGTAAGGCAACGATCGGCTACCTGCCAAAGGGCAAAATTGTGGGTCTGTCAAAACTGACGCGCTTGGTCGACTGCTTCATGAAGCGACTACAGGTCCAAGAGCGGCTCACGATGCAGGTTGCGAATGCCTTGATGGAGATGTTGGAGCCACGTGCGGCCGGCGTTGTGATCCGCTGCCGGCACCTTTGTATGGAAAGCCGAGGTATTCGTACGGCCGGTGAGGAAACCGTCACCTCCGCCATGCTGGGCGAGCTACAAGATAACCTCGCGATGCGGACAGAATTCCTTGATCTCGCGCGCGAGGATCTCGGGCGCTGGTAGGCAGATGTGGTCCCGCCGAACTAACTTTGGCACGAGTCAATAGTTACTCAGCAGTTCGCCGGCATCAGTGCTCTCCAACGTTAGCCAGTCGCGCAATTCAACAAATTCGCCAGCAAAAGTTTTTTCGGTGTTTACGGACGTGTCGGCTTGCTACGGGTTTTTGGTGCGAGCATGGTGCCGCGGCAGTCATCGCTGCCGCAGCGGCAGGCGTAGGCTTCTTTCAGCGTTTTCGTCATGCGCTGCTCAACCACTAAACCATAGTCGTAGCAGAGCTCTTCGCCGCGGCGGATATCTCGCAGTGCGTGGATATAAACGCGTCCTTTTTCTTCTTGCGCCTCGCAATTCGGTTCGCACGAGTGGTTGATCCAACGCGCGTCATTACCATTATCGCCACCATCGATCAGCCGGCCACTTTCCAGGCTAAAGAAAAAGGTGTGGTGAGGATTTTTAGGGTCGAGACCAAATCGCTGATCCGCCTGCTTCTCGCTGATGCGCTTGCCGCAGTACTCAATGATCCGGGCACCCTCAGGAATTTTGCGTGTAGCGAACACCCCGTTGCCATGGACTGCTGAAAGCCGAACCTTGTAATGATCGTGCGGCAGCAAATCCTTCGAAACAGTACTTGCTGACTTCATGGGTGCGCGCAGAACTGCAGAAACAAGTGAGACATTGGAATCAAGCTTTCAAGGTTGGAGGTTGCGCTGCGGCCAACGATGCAACTGAGTACAGGCCAGAGAAGGCGCGAATGATAGCGCGCCAAGGCTTCATTCCACAAATTGGGCGAGACCACTTCGGTACAATTGATGATGACGCGCGGTTATGCGCTGTCACCTTGTTTTAACCGGACATTTACATGCTGCGCGTCACCGACCTTGTATTGCCGCTGGATCACCCTGAGCACGCGCTGCGCGACGCCGTGCTCGAGCGTTTGGGTGTCTCAGATGATGACATGCTTGCCTTGCAGGTGCATCGTCGCGGTGTCGACGCGCGCAAGAAATCCGCTATACAGTGGGTATACACGGTCGACGTGACGCTGCGTGATGAGCCCGCAGCGCTGGCGCGACGCGTGCCGAAGGTGATGACCACGCCCGATATGGATTACCGATTTGTGGCGCGCGCTCCTGCGGGCTTATCGGAACGCCCGGTGGTGATTGGTTTCGGTCCGTGTGGGTTGTTCGCAGCGCTGATTCTGGCGCAGGCGGGCTTTCGCCCCATCATCATCGAACGCGGCAAGGTAGTGCGAGAACGCACCAAGGACACGTTCGCGTTATGGCGTCAGCATCAGCTGAACCCGGAGTCAAACGTGCAGTTCGGCGAAGGCGGCGCAGGTACTTTTTCTGATGGCAAGCTATGGACGCAGGTCGGCGACCCCAAGCACTACGGGCGCAAGGTGCTGGAAGAGTTTGTCAAAGCCGATGCGCCACCGGAAATCATGTACGTTAGCAAGCCGCACATAGGGACCTTCAGACTCGTCAAGATGATCGAGTTAATGCGCGCAGAAATTGTTGCGCTGGGTGGCGAGTTCAGGTTCGAGCAGAAAGTCGATGGACTCGATATTGTTGACGGCCAGTTACGCGCGGTGCATCTTTCCAATGGCGACAAGCTGCCGACCCGTCACGCCATTCTCGCAATCGGCCATAGCGCGCGCGACACGTTCCAGATGCTGCACGATGCTGGCGTGTTCATGGAAGCGAAACCGTTTTCGATAGGCTTTCGCATCGAGCATCCGCAGTCACTGATTGATCGTGCACGCCTCGGTAAGTTTGCCGGCCATGCCATGCTCGGCGCCGCTGATTACAAGCTGGTACATCACGCGAGCAATGGTCGGTCGGTGTACAGTTTTTGTATGTGCCCTGGCGGCACTGTGATCGCGGCGACGTCCGAAGTTGGGCGAGTGGTGACCAACGGCATGAGCCAATACTCGCGCAATGAGCGCAATGCCAATGCCGGCATTGTGGTGGGTATCACGCCGCAGGATTACCCAGGCGGGCCGCTCGCGGGTATTGATTACCAGCGTGAGCTCGAGTCGCGTGCGTTTCAGCTTGGTGGGGGCGACTACAGCGCGCCGGGTCAGCTGGTCGGTGACTTCATACGACAGCGGTCATCACACTCTTTCGGCAGCGTACTGCCGTCATACAAGCCAGGCGTTCGATTGGGTGATCTGGGGCCATCCCTACCTCCATTCGCGATTGAGGCAATACGCGAGGCACTGCCGGCATTTGATCGGCAGATTCAAGGCTTTGCATTGGATGACGCAGTGCTGACCGGGGTCGAGACCCGAACCTCTTCACCGGTCAGAATCCGTCGTGGCCACGACCTGCAGAGCGTGAATACTCGTGGCCTGTTTCCCGGTGGTGAAGGCGCGGGCTATGCGGGCGGGATCATGTCAGCGGCGATCGATGGGATTCGTGTTGCCGAGGCAGTGTCGCAGTCGATCATCGAGAACCAACCACGCGCTGCATAAAAAACGGGCCGCTTCGCGGCCCGTTTTATTGGCGTTACCGACCCCTACGATTACTTCTTCGCGCGGCTTGGCTTGGCGGCCGACATCTGGCTACTGATTTCTTCGAAGCCGCTTTCCATGGTGGCAAGCGCCTGCTTGCTACCTTTGACCATTTGCTCGATGGCGGCGTTGGTGTTGGCAACGCTGGCCTTCAGCAGCGTGATCACATTTTCTGAGCCAGCCGGAGCAGATTTCGACATTTCGTCGATCAGCTGATTGATCTGGCGTGTGCTCTGACCAATGCGGGTTTCAGTCGCGCTGGTGAATTCAGCTTGTGCTTTGGCCATGATGGATGCCATGTGGCGGGCATAGGCCAGCGCTTTTTCTGCGCCGGGTTGTGCTTGTGCCGATGTGGCGTCGATCAATGCTTGTGCGTCTTTCGCTGCCAGCATTTGCGCCGCCGCTGCCGAGGTCTGCGATAGTGATTCTTTGGCGGTTGCAATATTCAACTCAACCAACTCGGTGACGCTGTGCAGGGCTTGATTGGCAAGTTCGTGCATCGACTTTAACTGTGCGTCGATCGAGGTCTTGGCAACTTTGCTGAGATGTTCTTGATTTGCGAGCATGGGATTCTCCTTGAATTCGGTGAGTAAAGCGGCGATTGTGCGCCGCAACAAACCGGATTTTAGGCCCAAATCTCGGGAAGTCAAGCGGTTTTTGTGCGGCGCATCAAAGAATACATCC
>JAIXQV010000283.1 GCA_027485535.1 Oxalobacteraceae bacterium
AGAATGACACTGGCTTGATTGCTTAGGCTAATAGGCCATCCAATATCGCGCGCTAAACGAATACATCTTGTACAACGCACATCACCCCTTAAGCGATGTACGCCACTCACGCATAAGCTCGGTGTTTTCTTTTCGGTCGGCACTCACCTGCTGCACGCTGGGTCGCTCAGCTAGCCGCTTTAAATACTCTTTTAGCGGATATTCTGCCAACACATCTTCGCCGTAGATTGCCTTAGTGGTCATTGAGATTATGGGAAGGTGAACTGCAGCGGCGCAATCCGCCAAGCCAAATTCGCTCCCCGCGATATACGGATCGAAGCTGACTAACTGCGCAAGTGCCTTCGCACTACGTTTGAGTTGTTTGTGGGCCAGCGCTTTGCGTTCATCACTTGCTTTGCCGCCGAAAAATGCTTCGCCGTACAAATCACGCGCAATCAACTCAAGATGAAGTTCAATAAACTGGATCAGCTCGCGCACCTTGGCGGCAGCAAGCGGATCTTTGGGTAGCAGCGGCATCTGCGGGTAGGCGGATTCAAGATAGTCCACCATCACTTGCGATTCGCAGAGGCTCTGCCCATCGATCTCGAAATACGGCAATTTACCCAAGGGCGATTGAGCCAGTAGCTCGGCAGATCGATCAGGCCATTGCAGCTTTTCCTCGAACGGAATCGCTTTTTCAAGCAGGGCCAGCTTGACCTTGTTGTAGTAATTACTCGCCGCAAACCCACACAGTACGATCATGCCGCCTCTCCTCTGGTGCCGATGAAGGTGTTTCCATCCTTGGCCATGCAGTCTATCATTCCGTGCGACAACAACCCCCCTGCCCCCTATGCCAGCCGAACTGCTTGCCTCGCGCCACGAACATACCCTGGTGCTCACCCTGTCAAACCCCGGCGCTAAGAACGCGCTGCACCCGGATATGTACGCCGCCGGTGTGGAGGCACTGGAGACCGCCGAGCGCGATCCGGCGGTGCGCTGCATCGTACTGACAGGCGCCGGTGATGTATTTTGCGCGGGCGGCAATTTGAACCGTTTGCTCGAGAACCGGGCCAAAGACCGATCAGTGCAGGCAAATTCCATCGATCAGCTGCACGGCTGGGTAGCCGCTATCCGCGACTGCAGCAAGCCAGTGATTGCCGCAGTTGAAGGGCCGGCCGCGGGAGCCGGTTTTTCCCTGGCGTTGGCTTGCGATCTGATTGTTGCCGCCGAGTCCGCTAAATTCGTGATGGCCTATGTGAAAGTGGGACTGACACCCGACGGTGGCGGTTCATGGTTCTTGTCACAGGCATTACCACGACAACTCGCGACCGAGATACTGCTACTGGGTCAGGCAGTGACCGCAGCGCGCCTACACCAGGCGGGTATCGTAAACCGCGTGGTTACCGACGGCACCGCGCTGGATGAAGCACTGAAGTGGTCTGAGCAATTCGCCGGCCTGTCACCAAATGCCTGCGCCGGTATCAAATCGCTACTACACGATGCGCCGGCGCATACGTTGAGCACGCATTTCAATGCAGAGAAGCAGAGCTTTGTCGACGCACTGCATCACCGCGATGGGTTAGAGGGCATCACGGCCTTTCTCGAAAAAAGAAAGGCAGATTACCGATGAGTTTCAATCCACGGCGCCGCATCTATCTGATGCGGCACGGTAGCGTCACTTACTTTGATAGTGACGGTAAACCTGTACTCCCCGAATCTGTTCCGCTCAACAATGCCGGGCGCGAGCAAGCCAGTGCCGCTGGGCGTGTGTTCGCGGAACATGGCGTCAAGTTTGATCGCGTGATTGTGTCGGGCCTGCCGCGCACCGTTGAGACCGCTACTCGAGTGCTCGCTGAAACCGGGCAAGACATCGCGCTTGAGCAATGGCCCGAATTTGTCGAGATTCGCGGCGGTAAACTCTCTAGCATTCCTGATACTGAGTTACGCGCTGCGTTTACGGCAGCCTTCGAAGGTATCGCGCCGGAACACATGCGCTTTCTGGGTGGCGAAAGCGTCGGTGAGTTACTTGATCGGATTCACCCCGCAGTGGACAAACTACGTGCCGATCCTGATTGGGATACCGTGCTCGTCGTTCTGCACGGCGGCGTGAACCGCGCGATTTTGTCGTATGCCCTGACGGGTCAGCGGATTTTCATGGGTAACCTCGCGCAAACCGCGGGCTGTATCAACGTGCTGGATGTAGGCGAAGCTGCGATTGACTGGGTGGTGAGGATTGTTAACTACTCACCGCCCTCTACCCTGCAAGCAGAATCACGCGGCACCACGATGGAAGCCTTGTTCCACCAGTACCGTCAATCACGTGGCATCTGATATCACCATGACGACCTCAAGCAATGAGCGCACTACCTCATCGATGAGTATTGATGTCGATGCGCTTGCAGGCTATCTGCGCCAGCATGTCGGGGGCTTTGCAGGCGAGCTGCAAATCGAACGCTTCTCCGGCGGACAGTCCAACCCCACCTATAAGCTGAGCGCAGGCGGACAGCACTACGTACTACGCACAAAGCCTGCACCAGCGACGCTATTGCTACCCTCCGCACACGCGATCGATCGCGAGTTTCGGGTGATGGATGCGCTCTCACGGGTTGGTTTTCCGGTCGCTCAACAGTACGCACTGTGTCTGGATGAATCGGTTATTGGCCGTGCGTTCTATGTGATGGAATTTATCGAGGGGCGTGTGCTGTGGGATCAGGCACTGCCTGGCATGAGCCCTGCTGAGCGGGCCGCCATCTACGATGAAATGAATCGTGTGATTGCTCTATTGCACCGTGTTGATTACCAAGCGATTGGCTTAGAAAGCTACGGCAAGCCCGGCAACTACTTCGCCCGTCAGATTGATCGCTGGACGCGGCAGTACAAAGCTGCCGAGACCGAGCATATCGCTGCGATGGAGTCACTGATCGAATGGCTGCCAAAGCACATACCCGATGGCGAGATCACCACCATCGTGCATGGTGATTACCGACTCGATAATGTGATTTTCCATCCGACTGAGCCACGCATTCTCGCTGTACTCGATTGGGAGCTATCAACGCTGGGGCATCCGCTGGCAGATTTCTCGTATCACTGCATGAGCTGGCATATTGCGCCCGGCGTCTACCGCGGTATTGGCGGGCTTGATCTTGAATCGCTCGGCATTCCGAATGAGAAGGACTATATCGCGCGCTACAGCGAGCGAACCGGCATTTCCATTCGCACAGAAGATTTTCGCTTCTACCTCGCGTATAACCTGTTCCGGATGGCGGGTATCCTGCAAGGCATCATGAAGCGCTACCAGGACGGTACGGCTGCCAGCGATGAGGCGCTGCGGAACGCACAAGCTACACGACCGATGGCAGAGCTAGGCTGGGCTTATGCCAGCGGCGCTGCGAACATTTAACTAACCAATCAAAAACAACCAGGAGACTCCGATGGACTTTGCGTATTCCGAACGCTGTGAGCGTCTGCGCGAAAAACTGCTCGCGTTCATGGCGACGCATGTTTACCCAAACGAGCGCCGTTATAAAGACGAAGTGGACCGCAATGGCCGCGAGCTCGGCAACCGCTGGATTCCCACCGAAGTGGTCGAGGAACTCAAACCCATTGCACGCGCTGCAGGTTTGTGGAACCTGTTTTTGCCACAATCTTCACGCGCGCCAGAGGGACTATCGAACCTCGACTACGCGCCCTTGTGCGAGATCATGGGTCGAGTAACATGGGCGCCCGAGATCTTCAACTGCTCGGCTCCTGACACCGGCAACATGGAAACCATTGAGCGCTATGGCTCGGAAGAAAACAAGCGCGAATGGCTGGAGCCACTGCTGCGCGGCGAGATACGTTCGGCGTTTGCAATGACCGAACCAGATGTGGCCTCCAGCGATGCAACCAATATCAGTACCCGCATCGAGCGTGATGGTGACTCGTATGTGATCAATGGTCGCAAATGGTGGATATCCGGTGCCGGTGACCCGCGCTGCAAAATCTTCATCGTGATGGGCAAAACCGACCCGCAGGCGGCGCGTCATGAACAGCAATCGATGATTCTAGTGCCAGCAGATACACCGGGCCTGAACATCCTCCGACCGCTGCCGGTGTTTGGCTACGACGATGCGCCGCACGGTCACTGCGAGATCGTGTTTGATAACGTACGCGTACCCGCATCGAACATGCTGCTGGGTGAAGGTCGCGGCTTTGAGATCGCGCAGGGTCGACTAGGGCCTGGACGTATTCATCACTGCATGCGTGCCATAGGCACTGCCGAGCGCGCGCTAGAGTTGATGTGCAAGCGACTCGATTCGCGTGTTGCTTTTGGCCGCAAAATCTCCGAGCAAGGTGTTTGGCGCGAGCGTATCGCCGAGTCACGCATCATGATCGATACTGCACGGCTGCTGGTCCTCAAGGCCGCCTACATGATGGATACCGTCGGCAATAAGGTCGCTAAAACCGAAATTGCCATGATCAAGGTACTGGCACCCAATGTGGCGCAGCAGATCATCGACTGGGCGATACAGGCGCATGGTGCCGGTGGTGTGTCGGATGATTTCCCGCTGGCGCAGTTGTGGGCGCATAACCGCACGCTCCGTCTTGCAGATGGCCCGGATGAGGTGCATCGCAACGCTATCGCCAAACTAGAGCTGGCAAAGTACCTTAGTCTGCCGGGTTAATTCCTTCAACTTCCCATCACACGACCATGATTGATGTCTACTCCTGGCCCACACCGAATGGCCACAAGATTCATATTCTGCTGGAAGAGTGCGGCCTTCCCTATCGCGCGCATGCCATCGATATTGGTGCAGGCGATCAGTTCGCGCCCGAGTTCCTGGCAATTTCGCCGAACAACAAAATCCCAGCGATCGTCGACCCCGATGGCCCCGATGGCAAACCGATGTCGCTGTTTGAATCCGGCGCGATTCTGGTTTACCTCGCCAGCAAAGTGAATCGCTTTCTTGGCGACACTGATCGCGAGAAATTTAATGTGCTGCAGTGGCTGATGTGGCAGATGGGTGGCTTTGGTCCAATGCTGGGACAGGCGCATCACTTCCGTATCTACGCCCCGGAAAAAATCGAGTACGGTATTCAGCGCTACACCAATGAAGCAGCCAGACTGTACGGCGTACTCGATAAGCAGCTTTCACAGCATCGCTACCTGGCGGGTGATAGCTACACCATCGCAGATATCGCCACCTTCCCCTGGACACGTTCCTGGCAGAACCAAGGCATCGACTGGGCAGACTACCCGCATGCGAAACGCTGGCATGACGAGATCGCTGCGCGGCCAGCCGTTCAGCGCGGCGTTCAGGTTCTTGCCGACCTGCGCAGGCCGCTGATCGATGACAAGGCGAAGTCAGTGCTGTTCGGCGCAGAGCAGTACAAGGCGCGCTAGATTTACCCGGCGGTGCTGGCGGTGCTGGCGGTGCTTAGAGGTACTGCCGCAGCACCACCTCGGCCACACACACTGGCTTGTCTCCCCCCTCTTGCTCAGCGGTGTACTGCCAGACGGTTTGCACACAATCCGTCAACCGCTCGAGCGCCAGCAGCGAGAATCTCGCGCGCATGCGCTGCCCAGTGCGCATCGGCGCCGGAAAGCGAATCTTGTTGGCGCCGTAATTGATGCTCATGCGACAAAACCGCACATCAATGGTCGCTTCAAGAAATTTTGGCAGCAGCGATAGGGTCAGGTAACCATGCGCAACCGTGCCGCCAAACGGCGACTGCTGTGTGGCACGCTCAACATCGACATGAATCCACTGCGGATCATCAGTTGC
>JAIXQV010000255.1 GCA_027485535.1 Oxalobacteraceae bacterium
CAATCTGGCGATGTCGAGTACGCCTGCGAACTGAAATTCGATGGGCTTGCGATCAACCTACGCTATGTTGATGGAGTGCTGGTGCAAGCGGCAACCCGCGGCGATGGCAGTACCGGCGAAGATGTCACCGCTAACATTCGAACCATTCGTTCGATTCCGCTGCGACTGAGAATCGAGCATCCACCCAAAGTGTTGGATGTCAGAGGTGAAGTGCTGATGTTCAAAGCGGATTTTGCGCGGCTTAATCAGCGACAGCGCGACGCCGGTTTGAAAGAGTTCGCCAATCCACGGAACGCCGCTGCGGGTAGCTTGCGCCAACTGGATTCGCGGATTACGGCGCAACGTAGCCTGCGCTTTTTTGCCTACGGTATCGGCCATCTCGACGGTGCTGACTTACCCGATACCCACAGCGCACTATTGGATTGGTATAGCGAATTGGGTATTGCTGTATGTACCGAGCGCGCAGTTGTGCGTGGCGCCGATGGCTTGCTTAGATTCTTCGCTGATATTGGCGCTCGGCGCGCAACGCTCGACTACGAGATTGACGGTGTGATTTACAAAGTCAATCGGGTTCAGCAGCAGCAGGCCTTGGGTTTTGTGTCGCGCGCACCGCGCTTTGCGTTAGCGCATAAATTTCCTGCAGAGGAAGCGACCACGACGGTATTGGACATTAACGTGCAAGTCGGGCGCACTGGTGCGATTACGCCGGTTGCGCGACTGGCGCCTGTCTCCGTGGGCGGCGTTACTGTTACTAATGCCACGCTACACAATGAAGATGAAGTCCGGCGTAAGGATATTCGTATCGGCGACAGTGTGATCGTGCGTCGTGCAGGCGATGTGATCCCGGAGGTGGTGGCTTTCGTGCCGGAACGCCGCCCCGCCGATGCCCAAGAATTCCTGATGCCTACCGAATGCCCTGTGTGCGGCTCTGCGATCATTCGACAAGAAGATGAGGCGGTTGCGCGCTGCTCGGGTGGTTGGCTGAAATGCGCGGCGCAACGTAAAGGTGGTCTGCTGCATTTTGTGTCGCGCCGGGCGATGGATATTGAAGGCTTGGGAGAGCAACTGGTCGAGCAATTAGTTGACCGCGGCTTGGTAACAACGCCTGCTGATTTTTACAAGCTCGGCTTGGTAGCACTTTCCGAGTTGGAGCGGATGGCTGAAAAATCAGCGCAAAATGTACTCGACGCGCTGATGGTATCGAAGTCGACGACATTGCCGCGATTTATTTACGCACTAGGTATCCGCCATGTGGGCGAATCGACCGCCAAGACATTAGCGCGACACTTCGGTACGCTGGACGCTTTTATGGCGGCCGGCGAAGAAGAGATGCTCGCCGTAGAAGATGTCGGACCGGTCGTGGCGCAATCGATCCTTGGTTTTCTGCACGACCCGCTGAATCGTGAATTGATCGCGCAGCTGCGCGCTGCCGGTGTTCACTGGGATGAATCTGCTGTCGAGCGTCAATCGCAGCATCTAAATGGTAAAACCTTTGTGCTGACCGGTACCCTACCGAACCTGAAGCGCGACGAAGCGCAGGCCTTGATTGAGGCAGCGGGTGGCAAAGTCTCGGGCTCGGTCTCTAAAAAAACCAGCTATGTCGTGGCTGGTGAAGAGGCGGGTAGTAAACTTGAAACGGCTGAAGCGCTGGGTGTCCCTGTGCTGGATGAAGAAGGATTACTGAAACTGTTGGAGAACCCCGCATGAGTCGTTCAATCAAGAAGGCCGTGTTTCCGGTAGCTGGTCTGGGTAGCCGATTTCTTCCGGCGACCAAGGCGCAACCGAAAGAGATGCTGCCAATCGTGGATAAGCCGCTGATTCAGTATGCGGTGGAAGAAGCCGTCGAGGCAGGTATTACGGAAATGATCTTCATCACCGGCCGCAACAAGCGCGCGATTGAGGATCACTTCGATAAAGCGTATGAGCTCGAAGCAGAGCTTGAGGCAGCAGGCAAGCAGCAACTGCTTGAGATGGTACGAAGCGTCATTCCAAAAAATGTCAATTGTATGTACATCCGGCAGCCGATGGCATTGGGGCTGGGTCACGCTGTACTGTGTGCAAAGCCGATTGTAGGCGATGATGCCTTCGCTGTTTTATTGGCGGACGACTTCATGCAGGGTGAGCGCGATGGGCTGGGTGTGATGGCGCAAATGACTGCAAGCTTTGCACGTGAGCAGTCCAGTCTATTGGGTGTGCAAGACGTACCACGCGCGCATACCAAACAGTACGGCATTGTGAGTACCGAGCCCTTCGGTGAACGTTTAGAAAAAATAGCTGCCATCGTCGAGAAGCCGGCGCCCGAGCTTGCGCCGTCGACGCTGGCGGTGGTGGGGCGTTATGTGCTCACTCCCAGGATATTTTCGTGCTTGGAGAAGATCGGCAAAGGCGCGGGCGGTGAGATTCAGCTTACAGATGGTATCGAGGCCTTGATGCAGTACGAGACGGTGCTTGCTTATCGCTACCTCGGCAGACGATTCGACTGCGGCTCCAAGCTCGGCTACCTGCAAGCTTCCGTCGAGATTGGGCTGCAACACGCAGAGACAGGTGCCGTGTTTGCAGAGTGGTTAGAGCAGCGAGGTTGAGATGGCCATCCGCGAGATTCTGAAAATGGGTGACCCGCGCTTATTGCGTGTGGCAGAGCCAGTCACCGAGTTTGATACGCCCTCTCTACATGCGCTGATCACTGACATGTTTGAGACCATGCACGCTGCCAATGGTGCCGGCCTGGCCGCGCCGCAGATCGGTGTGAACCTGCAGCTGGTGATTTTTGGTTTTAAGCAGAACGAGCGTTATCCTGAAGCGCCGGCCGTACCGGAAACCGTGCTGCTGAATCCGGTGCTCGAACCCCTGTCGGATGATCTGGAGGATGGCTGGGAGGGATGTCTGTCGGTACCCGGCTTACGTGGCGTGGTACCGCGCTACGCACGGCTTCGTTACCGAGGTGTTGATCCCTATGGCAAGCCAATTGACCGGGAGGTTGACGGCTTCCACGCTCGGGTGGTGCAGCATGAGTGTGATCACCTGATTGGCATGCTGTATCCGATGCGGGTGAGGGATTTCAGTCGGTTTGGCTATACCGAAGTGCTGTTCCCCGGGATGGATCCGTCGGCGGATGACTGATGCTGTTGTTATTGTTGCATTGATTCTTAAGAAATTTTGGGATAGTATTCTTTCTCAAGAAAGGATGCTCCCAATGCTCGCCGAAACCTCAAACCAAAGCACAGCGCCAAAAGCCGCTGCGGTCTTGGCGAAAGCCGTAACACGGGCGTCTGATCATCTGGGTATTTCTCAGCAACTGCTAGGAAAGATCCTCGGTCTTAGCCCGGCCACAGTCTCTCGCTTGTATGCGGGTAGTTACCAGCTCGATCCCCGGCGCAAGGAATGGGACTTGGCACTGTTGTTCGTCCGGGCGTTTAGGTCACTTGATTCCATTGTAGGAGACACACGTTCGGCCCGTGCTTGGCTGCAAAGCGACAATCACGCGCTAAATGCGCGCCCGATCGATTTATTGTCCGATACGGAGGGCTTAGTTAGTGTTGTCCACTACTTGGACGCCTCACGCGCTGTCGGCTGAGTCGCGTCTGTGGCAGTGCTTGGCTTGGCGTATGGTCGAGTCGCAGCATATTGCGTCAACGATGAAATTGGTTGACACGCGTGATGAACAAGATGTTCTCGAGTCATTACTAGACCAAGACAAGCCCGCAAGGGCAACCGACACGAGCCAGTTGCACTATTTGTTGGCGACACCATTTCGCTATTCTCCTTTAAGAACGGGCTCACGTTTTCGCGCTTACGCTGATCCCGGTGTCTATTACGCGGCGGAGTCTGTGCGAACTGCAGCAGCAGAGCTTGGCTATTGGCGATGGAGATTTCTAACGGATGCTCCAAGTCTGGAAAGACTCGGACCTGTTGCGCATACCGCCTTCAACGTCAAGATGTCGACTACGGCGATTGATCTGCGAGAGGCAAGCTTTGATCTCGATCTCCAACGCTGGCGAGTTTCGTCCGACTACGCATCGACGCAAAATTTGGCGCGCGTGGCGCGTCAGGCTGAGATCGGTAGTATTGTTTACCCATCGGCTCGTGATCCAGAACCGGCTTGGTGCATCGCCTTGTTATTCCCGTCAGGATTTGCTCGGAAAAAACCTGAGCCGATCAGCGAGACTTGGTATCTGGCGGTATCAAGCGAAGAAGTAGTCTGGCGGCGCGATCATCAGTCGATACGCTTTTCAACGACCCCGTGGTCCAAAGCGGGCTAGAACTTTTCACTCTCCGCCAGATAGCGCCACTGGCCAACGGGCAAGTCGCCCAGTTTCACAAGACCAATACGCACCCGTTTCAGGCCGATCACCTGCAGCCCAACCAGTTCGCACATGCGGCGGATTTGTCGTTTCTTTCCTTCGCGCAGAATGAAACGTAGCTGATCCTCATTTTGCCAGCTCACTTTCGCCGGCAGCAGCGGGCTGCCATCCAGCGAGAGACCATGATTTAGGCGTTTCAGATCAGACTCTGGCAGCTTGCCCGGTCTCAGATACTTCACCCGCACCAGATATTCTTTTTCGATCAGGCGATCTTCACCGATCAACTGTTTCGCAATCCGGCCGTCTTGCGTCAACACCAACAACCCAACGGAATCGATATCAAGACGACCGGCGGGCACCAGACTTTTTAACTGCGAAGGTGAAAACTGTGTGGGTGATGTGTCCTCGCTCCAGCGATTTTCCGGACTCACCAGCGTGAAGGCGGGTTTGTAGCCATCTTCCGCTTGTCCGCTCACAAAACCCATTGGCTTATTGAGCAGCACTGTGACGCGTTTGGCTTGTTGCGCCTGTGCTTGTTTTTCTATTGAGATTTTTTGGTGGGGCAGTACTTTGCTACCCAGTTCCGAGATGACTTGCCCATCCACGCGCACCCAACCTTTGGCGATCCACTCATCGGCTTCACGGCGCGAGCAAAGTCCAAGCTCGGACATCCGTTTTGACAAGCGTAGCGGTTCAGTCATTTTTTTAGATACGTAATGCGTCGAGCAGATCCGACTCCAGCGCGATCTGCGATCGGGCATTGGACAGCATGGGGCCATCGACAACGAAAACATCTTCGACGCGTTCGCCGAGGGTGGCGATTTTAGCGGTATACAAATTCACTTTGTAGCGCGCCAGCACACTGGCGATTGAATAAAGCAGGCCGGGTCGGTCATTGGCTGACACGGAGAGCAGGTGATACTGGCCGCGTTCATCGGGCGATAAATGTACAGTTGGCGTGATCGGAAAGGTCCTCGATAACCGTGACAATCTGGCTTTGGCGGGTAATGGAAGCTCGGCATCGCTCTTCACCCAGAGTGCGAGATCATGCTCGACTAGCGCAATCAGCTCACGGTAGTTCTCTGAAAAGCTGGGCTCGCTGACGAGAAACGTATCTAGCGCGTAGCCATTACGCGTGGTTTGCACCTTGGCATCCAGAATGCTGAAATTATGACGATCGAAATACCCACAAATGCGCGCAAAAAGATCGGTGCGGTCGCGCAGATACACCACGACCTGCAAACCTTCGCCGATCGGCGCGATACGGCAACGCACTAGCGGCTGCTCATCATCCAAATGTTCATGCAAGACCCGCGTATGCCATGCAATTTCTGCGGCATCGTGGCGCAGAAAATAGCCGACATCCAGTCGCTTCCATAACTTATCGTGAATCTCATCGGACAGGCCATGCAGCCGAAGCATCGCACGTGCCTCATGCTGACGGTTTTGCAGCACGCGGTCGGTCGACGGTGCTTCACCGCCGAGCACGCGCAGGCTCATACGGTATAAGTCCTCCAGCAGCTTTCCTTTCCAGGCATTCCAAACCTTCGGGCTGGTGCCGCGAATATCTGCCACGGTTAGGAGGTAGAGCGCAGTCAGGCGGCGCTCGGTTTTAATGGTTTTGACAAAGGCGCGAATCACCTCAGGATCGGATAGGTCCTGCTTTTGCGCGACCTGTGACATGAGTAGATGCTGCTCCACCAGGAAAGTGACTAGCTCGGTATCCTGTTTTGACAAACCATGATCACGACAAAAACGACGGGCATCGGTTTTGCCAAGCACCGAGTGATCACCGCCGCGTCCCTTGGCGATATCGTGAAACAGTGCGGCGATATACAGCAGCCAAGGCTGCGCAAAGTTCGCGATCAGTTGGCTACAGAACGGATACTCATGCGAATGCTCGGGGATCGCGAAACGACGCACATTGCGCACCACCATCAAGATGTGCTGATCGACCGTGTATACATGAAACAGATCATGCTGCATCTGACCGATGATGCGACGGAAGTTAGGTAGATAGCGCCCTAGAATCGACAGTTGGTTCATGCCACGCAGCGCGTGGGTAATACCTTTCGGTGATTGCAGTATTTGCAGGAAGAGCTCGCGGTTTTTTGGGTCGCGGCGAAACTTGGCGTCGATATGAAAGCGAGCGTGCCACAGCGCGCGTTGTGTGCGCGCGGTCATCCCTTTCAGCTCGCCATAACGCTCAAGCAGCAAGAAGATCTCCAGCATCGCGGACGGTGTTTGCTCGAACAAATCATCCTGTGCGATATCGATCATACCGTTCACCTCATTGAACCGTTCATTCACGGGCCGTGAGGCGAGTGGTTGCGGGAACAGGCGAGACTCGATGTTCTGCAACAAGATGCTATTGAGTTGAGTGACAGCTTTCGCCGCCCAGTAGTAGCGCTGCATCAGCACCTCGCTGGCGCGTCGGTCTTCGCTGGCAGTAAAGCCAAAGGTATCCGCAATCGGGCCTTGCACATCGAACACCAAGCGGTCCTCGCGGCGTCCGGCGTGCAGGTGCAGGCGGATACGAATATCTTTGAAGGCGCGTTCTTTTTCGGCTAGTTGCCGCGCCTCGGTACGGGTGATGATCTGACTATCGGCAAGCTCGCGCCATGAGCGTCCTAGCCCGGCAGCTTTTGATACCCAAAGAATCACTTGTAGATCACGCAGGCCACCCGGGCTTTCTTTGCAGTTGGGCTCAAGGCTGTAGGGCGTGTTCTCGTACTTCACATGGCGCTGACGCAGCTCGAGAATTTTGTCTTGAAAAAAAGCACGCGCGTCCATTGCCTGCGCATGACGCTGTTGTAGCGACGTGAATAGCTGCCGCGAACCGGTGATGCGGCGCGCCTCCAGCAGGCTGGTTTGAACGGTGATGTCGGCCTCGGATTCGGTCATGCATTCATCGACCGTACGGATGCTATGCCCGATTTCCAGACCCAGATCCCAGAACAGCTGCACCAATTGCTCAAGCTTTTCGCGCAGCGGCGCATCGGGTGCTGCCGGCAGCAAAATCAGCAGATCGATATCAGAGTGGGGAAACAGCTCGCCGCGGCCATAGCCACCGACAGCAACCAGCGTTGCTGTGGACGGCATGTCAAACTGCTGCCAGGCTTGTGTCAGGACTTGGTCGGCGTTGCGTGCGATTTGCTTTAGTAGTCGCTCAGGTCGCCGGTCGAGTAGATAGTCCTCGACGATTGCCCGCCGGCCTTCCCTTAGCTGTTCGCGCAGAGAGATCGACAGCGCAGTCATGTCAGTCCACGCTGACCGGGCTACCTGCTGCTTGATTGGTGATAAAGGCGGGCGGCGCTGGTGAGCCCGCCGACACGGTGAGCACCTCAAAGCCGGTCTCGGTCACCAGCACAGTGTGCTCCCATTGCGCCGAGAGGCTGCGATCACGCGTCTTGATGGTCCAGCCGTCGCTCATCTCGCGAATCTCACGGCGCCCCGCGTTGATCATGGGCTCAACTGTAAAGATCATACCGGCGACCAATTGATCCAGCGTACCGGGTTTGCCGTAGTGCAGTACCTGCGGCTCTTCATGAAATACCTTGCCGATGCCGTGACCGCAGAATTCACGCACGATAGAAAACCCGGCGCTCTCGGCGTACTGCTGAATCACGTGACCAATGTCGCCCAGATAGGTGCCGGGGCGGATGCGCGAGATACCGAGCCACATAGATTCATAGGTAATCTCACTCAGGCGCTTGGCAAGAATCGAGGGCTCACCGACGAAAAACATGCGGCTGGTATCGCCGTGGTAACCATCGGCAATCACGGTGACATCGATGTTCACGACATCGCCCAGCTTCAGCACCTTATCGCCGGGGATGCCATGGCAGACGACATCATTGACCGAGGTGCAGATGGATTTCGGGTAGGGGGTATAGCCGGGTGGGCAGTAGTTCAAAGGTGCCGGGGTCACCCCCTGCACGTTCACCATGTAGTCGTGACACAGCTTGTCCAGCTGATCCGTGCTCACACCCGCCGTCACATGCGGCGTGATGAAATCCAGGACCTCAGAGGCGAGGCGTCCAGCCACTCGCATGCCAGCGATATCTTCCGGTGTCTTGATGGTAATGTTGCCCATGATGCTACTGCGGGGTCGCCATCAACGAATGGCGGAGGCAGTCCTGTGAGTGAAGTGGCGATTATAGTCGACCGACTATGTGGCCGCGCTCGGGCTGGTGCCGCTAGGCTAGATGGTCAGCGGGTTTGCCTGGCGCGGGGTTTTCCGGGTAAAATCTTGGGTTAGCTTGCTGGTGTAGGCAATAAGCCAATGCCAGCAGCTAAATTCGCTAGCTGTTTTGTTAACAACTTTGTAAATAACGAGTCCGTGCCCTAAGGGTGCCCGTCGGGAGTTTTCTCTGTTCGGGTTGCTGGCCGGTCTCAAGACCCAACCCTGGAGAAATTATGTCTGTCACTATGCGTGAAATGCTGGAAGCCGGCGTCCATTTCGGTCACCAAACCCGCTTCTGGAACCCCAAGATGGCCCCGTTTATCTTCGGTCATCGCAACAAGATTCATATCGTCAACCTGGAACAGACCATGGCCATGTTCCAGGAGGCGACCAAGTACATCCGTAAACTCTCCGCCAACCGCGGCACCATCCTGATGGTGGGCACCAAGCGTCAGGCACGCGACATCATCGCGGCTGAGGCACAGCGCGCGGGCGTTCCGTTTGTCGACCAGCGCTGGCTCGGCGGCACCTTGACCAACTTCAAAACCATCAAGACCTCGATCAAGCGCCTGAAGGAGATGGAAGCCGCTATCGCCGATGGTTCGGTTGAGAAAATGTCCAAGAAAGAAGCGCTGATGTTCAATCGCGAGCTGGACAAGCTGCAAAAAGGCATCGGCGGCATCAAAGATATGAACGGCGTTCCAGACGCCATCTTCGTGATCGATGTGGGCTATCACAAAGGCGCGATCACCGAAGCCACCAAGCTGGGTATTCCAGTGATTGGTGTGGTGGATACCAATCACTCGCCGAATGGTGTGACCTATGTGATCCCCGGCAATGATGACTCGTCGAAAGCGATCACGCTGTATGCCCGTGGTGTTGCAGACGCGATTCTCGAAGGTCGCGCGACCTCGGTGGCCGACATCGTCGAAGCCACTAAGGGCGAGGAGTTTGTCGAAGTTAGCGATCAGGCCTGATTCGCCGCAGCGCACTGCCTCATTCACTGAGGCAGAAAATCAGGGGCAAACAGCGGTTCGCCCCTTTTTTTCGGGCGATGCAAGGCGCGGGATAGGTGGCTTGAGTGTCAGCCGCTGGTCGTAATGCAAGGATATTGATACCGGTCGCCGTGCGGCGACCAAGTTGAGGAGAAGTGAATGGCAGCAATTACAGCAGCAATGGTGGGTGAACTGCGCGCGAAGACAGACGCGCCCATGATGGAGTGCAAAAAGGCGCTGACAGAAGCGGATGGCGACATGGCGAAAGCCGAGGAAATCCTGCGCGTCAAGCTCGGTAGTAAGGCATCTAAAGCCGCATCACGTGTAACCGCCGAGGGCGTGGTCACTGCCCATATCGCCGGTGGTATCGGTGCGCTGGTCGAAGTCAACTGCGAGACTGACTTTGTCTCGAAGAATGATGACTTCCTGAACTTCACCAAACACATGGCGCAGTTGGTGGCCGACAAAAATCCAAGTGACGTGGCTGCGCTTTCTGCGCTGCCGATGGATGGCAAAACCGTTGAAGAAGTGCGTTCTGCCTTGATCGGCAAGATTGGCGAGAATATGTCGATTCGCCGCTTCCAGCGCTTCGAAACTTCGGCCAAGTTGGCTTCCTACCTGCACGGCACGCGCATTGGCGTGATGGTCGAGTACGACGGCGGTGAGGAGCAAGTCGGTAAAGATGTGGCGATGCATATTGCAGCGATGAAGCCTGTAGCGCTGTCGTCGAATCAAGTGCCAGCAGAGCTGATCGAGAAAGAGCGTTCGGTGGCGACACTGAAGGCACAGGAATCGGGCAAGCCAGCCGACATTGCGGCAAAAATGGTCGAGGGTTCGGTACAGAAGTACCTGAAAGAGGTATCGCTGTTGGATCAGGCGTTTGTGAAGAACGACAAGCAAACCGTTGAGCAGATGCTGAAGTCGGCAAACTCTACGGTGAAGGCATTCACCATGTTTATCGTCGGCGAGGGTATCGAGAAGCGACAGGATGACTTCGCCGCCGAAGTGGCGGCGCAGGTCGCCGCTGCGAAGAAGTCTTAAGCGTTAAGAAAACGGGCCGCATGGCCCGTTTTTTTCAGTCAGGCAGCATTTACAATATCGACAAAGTACCTGGGTAAATAAGGGAGTAGTGCGCATGACAACACCCATCTACAAGCGGGTCCTGCTGAAGCTGTCGGGCGAGGCGCTGATGGGCGACGACGCCTACGGCATTAATCGCGCCACCATTGAACGTATGGTGTCGGATGTGTCTGAAGTAGCCAAAATGGGTGTTGAGGTTGCGATCGTGATTGGCGGTGGCAATATCTTCCGCGGCGTAGCGCCGGGCGCGCAAGGAATGGATCGTGCGACGGCCGACTACATGGGGATGCTCGCGACCGTGATGAATTCGCTGGCGTTGGCTGATGCGATGCGTCAAGTGGGTATGACGGCGCGCGTGATGTCGGCGATCGCCATCGAGCAGGTCGTTGAGCCCTATGTGCGCCCCAAGGCACTGCAGTACCTGGAGGAGGGTAAGATCGTCGTGTTCGCGGCAGGCACTGGAAATCCTTTCTTCACGACCGATACGGCAGCCGCATTGCGCGGCGCAGAAATCGGCGCAGAGGTGGTGCTGAAAGCAACCAAGGTGGATGGTATCTACAGCTCCGATCCGAAAAAAGATGCCTCGGCCACCCGCTACACCAGCATCAGTTTCGATGAAGCGATCTCGAAGCGACTGCAGGTGATGGATGCAACCGCATTTGCTCTGTGCCGCGATCAAAAATTACCGATCCGTGTGTTCTCTATCGTCAAGCCTGGAGCGCTGAAGAGCGTGGTGCTCGGCGACGACGAGGGTACATTGGTTCACGTCTGATTCATCTACACCGCATTACAGGAGAAGGATATGACACCTGCTGAGGTTAAAAAAAGTACCGAGCAAAAAATGCAGAAATCAATCGAGACCCTGAAACTGGATCTCGCGAAAGTGCGAACGGGCCGTGCACACGTTGGCATTCTTGACCATGTCATGGTCGACTACTACGGCACTCCGACGCAGATCACCCAGGTCGCTAATCTGACCTTGCTGGACGCCCGTACGATCGGTGTGCAGCCGTGGGAAAAGAAAATGATAGCGGCGATTGAAAAAGCCATTCGCGATTCTGACCTCGGCCTGAACCCGGCGACGGTTGGCGATTTGATTCGTGTTCCTACGCCCGCATTGACGGAAGAGCGTCGCAAGGAAATGGTGAAACTCGTTCGCGGCGAAGCTGAAGATGCCAAGATCGCGATCCGCAATATCCGACGCGATGCCAATGAGACCTTGAAAAAGCTGCTGAAGGACAAAGCGATCTCCGAAGATGATGAGCGTCGCACGCAAGACGAAGTGCAAAAGCTGACCGATAAATTTGTCGCCGAAGTCGACAAACTCGTGGTCGAAAAAGAAAAAGACGTGATGACAGTCTGAGTGTGGTTCTCAAGCAGTTGTAGGATTTTTCTTTGACGTTTGTCGAGAGCGAACATGAGCCATCCGAGTTCTACGCTGCAGATACCTGATACCGCTTTAGTGCCTAACCATGTTGCGATCATCATGGATGGCAACGGGCGCTGGGCAACCAAACGTTACCTGCCTCGGGTCGCTGGACACGCCAAAGGCGTGGAAACAGTTCGTAAAGTCGTTAAGGCGTGTATCTCGCGAGGTGTTGGCTATCTCACTTTATTTGCGTTCAGCTCGGAAAACTGGCGGCGGCCGGCAGACGAAGTCTCCGTGCTGATGCGCTTGTTTGCCACCGCCTTGGAGCGCGAGGTAGACAAGATGCACGCCAACGGCATTCGTTTACGGGTGGTTGGTGATTTGTCGCGGTTTGATGCTCGCTTGTTGCAGTTGATTGCGCATGCCGAGAAAAAAACGGAATCCAATTCGCGTCTGACGCTGACCATCTGCGCCAACTACGGTGGGCGATGGGATTTGATGCAGGCGACCAATCGCATGGTGTCCGAGCATCCCGGTCCAAAAGATTACGCAGAGTCTGATCTCGCGCCTTATCTCGCTATGGCGTACGCTCCCGAGCCCGATCTGTTCATTCGGACCGGTGGCGAGCAGCGTATTTCAAATTTCCTGCTCTGGCAGCTCGCTTACACAGAGCTGTATTTCACCGATATCTTTTGGCCAGACTTTGACGCTGCTGCATTTGATGAGGCGATTACGTCTTACCAGCAGCGCGAGCGTCGCTTCGGTCGAACTAGTGCGCAGGTGGTTGAAGTCAGGAAGGCATCCTAATGCTTCGTCAACGTGTGATCACTGCGGTCGTGCTGCTCGTGCTTCTTGGCGCAGTGTTGGGTTCGGGCTCGGCAATCGCCTTCGTGCTTACTTTAGCCGTCTTCTTCGGGGCTGCTTGCTGGGAGACGCTGAAGCTTTCGGGTGTGCGTGTTGCCCTGCCGCTGGCGCTGATGTCGGCGGTATTGTTGTTGCCCACGATCAGCCGCGCTGGCGCTGAGTGGATACCGCTGGCCTCGGTCTGCATGCTGCTATGGGCGTTGCGTTTTTTCCCCGCTTTACGGTTTGGCTTGCCAGAGAATACCGGGCTGCGCGGCGCTTTGTTCAACCTGCTTTACCTTGTTGCGTTGCTCGGTTGTTTTGTATCGATCGCCGGCCTGTGGCAGCGCTCGGCAGTTTTTCTTTTGTCGGCGATGGCGATGGTGTGGGTCGCTGATATCGGCGCTTACTTCGCCGGTCGCGCATTCGGTAAACGCAAGCTAGCGCCCAGTATCTCACCCGGTAAAACGTGGGAAGGGGTGGCAGGTGGCCTGCTCGCCGTGCTGCTGCTGTCTGCGGTGGCAACCCAACTGCCTGAAACATTTCAGGCGCAATTGCTAGTGCGCTATGGCTGGTTGAAATGGGCGTTTTGGATCGGTCTGTTTGTTGCCGCCAGCGTGGTCGGCGATTTGTTCGAGTCAATGCTCAAGCGACGCGTTGAGGTCAAAGATAGCAGCGGCCTGTTGCCAGGCCATGGCGGCGTGCTTGATCGTATTGATGCGCTGGTGCCCACCATGCCCTTGGCCTATCTGTTAGCAGCGCAGATGCCGCTGTCGGTTTCTTGAAATAATTTACGCATGCAATCGCTCACCATCCTCGGCGCAACAGGTTCGATCGGCGTTTCTACTTTAGATGTGGTGGCACGCCACCCTGACCGTTATCGTATCTTCGCCTTGACCGGGCAAACACGTATTGATGTACTCGCCGAGCAATGTGCCCAGTTTCATCCTGAAGTGGCCGTTGTAGTTGAGGCGGATGCTGCGGCACGCTTGCAACAACTTATTCGCGATCGAGGCCTCAAAACCACCGTGGTGTACGGCGAGCAGGCACTGTGTGAAGTGGCGAGTGCAGAGGCTTGTGACACGGTAATGGCCGCGATTGTCGGTGCCGCAGGGCTAGGGCCGAGTTTGGCCGCTGCAAGAGCCGGTAAGAAACTGCTGCTCGCTAACAAAGAGGCGTTGGTGATCTCGGGGCAGTTATTCATGGATGCGGTGGCGGCGAGCGGTTCTACTCTGTTGCCGATCGACAGTGAGCACAACGCGATATTTCAATGCCTGCCGATTGGTTATCAACGCGTACCAACGCAACATGGTATTCGTAAAATTCTTCTCACGGCTTCCGGCGGTCCGTTTCTAGATCGAGAGCTGTCCAGTTTTGACAGCATCACGCCCGAGCAGGCAGTTGCACACCCGAACTGGAGTATGGGCCGCAAAATCTCGGTCGACTCTGCCACCATGATGAACAAAGGTTTGGAAGTGATTGAGGCGCATTGGCTGTTTGGTGCCAGCGCCTCACAGATCGAGGTGGTGATCCATCCGCAGAGCGTGATCCACTCCATGGTGGCCTACGCCGATGGTTCAGTATTGGCCCAACTCGGTAACCCCGATATGCGCACACCGATTGCGCATGCATTGGCTTACCCGGAGCGTATTGACTCAGGGGTTGATGCAATTGATTTGGCGCGCATTGGGCAGCTCGAATTCCGTCAGCCGGATAGGGTACGCTTCCCCTGTCTTCAGCTCGCGTTTGATGCCTTGCAGGCGGGTGGCAGCGCGCCAGCGGTGCTAAATGCGGCGAACGAGGTTGCAGTGCAGGCGTTTCTAGATAAGCAAATCAGTTTCAGCAGAATTTCTACACTCATCGCAGAGACGCTGAGCCGCGTACCAGCGGCATCGGTCGATACGCTCGAGAGTCTGCTTGCGCAAGACAGCAAGGCGCGCGACCAAGCGCGTGCACTGCTGCAATGATGTCTTGGTAACCGCCCGGATGAATTAAATGAGTTTCCTGCACACGGTATTGGCTTTCGCTGTCACGCTTGGCGTGCTGGTGATCTTCCATGAGCTGGGGCATTACGTAGTGGCGCGCTGGTGCGGCGTGAAAGTCTTGCGTTTCTCGGTCGGTATGGGCCGTGTCATCTGGTCCAAGCGATTCGGCCGCGACCAGACCGAGTGGGCCTTGTCAGTGTTGCCTCTGGGTGGCTACGTCAAGATGCTCGATGTACGCGATCATGAAGGTGAGATCGCGGCAGAAGATATGCCACGCGAATTCACCAGCCAGTCCGTTGGCAAGCGCATTGCAATCGTGCTTGCCGGTCCTCTGGCGAATTTTTTACTGGCCATCGCGATTCTCGCTGTAGTCTACACGTACGGTATGCCCGAGCCAGTGGCGCGTGTTGCAGTTGCTGAGGCAAGTAGTGCGCAGCGTGCGGGCTTGCAACACGGTGACCTGATCACTGAGGTGAATGGCGAGTCAGTGCGCTCGTGGGCAGAATTTCGTTGGCAGCTGATACAGGTGGTGATGCGCGAACAACCCGTGCGCCTGACCGTGCAACGTTCAACTAACGCGCGCGGCAATTGGTTGAACGAAGTGGTTTTACCTGCGCAAGCTCTTCCAGAGCAGGACATTGATAGTGAGTTGTTCGACCGCCTAGGACTATCGCTGGCGCGCCCACCGGCTTTACTGGGTGAGATTATGCCGGGTGGGCCAGCTGCAGCAGCCGGCTTACAGGCAGGCGATCAGATTCAGACTGTCGACGACCAAGCAGTGGTCGACGCCGTTGCATTCATCAGTGCAGTTCAGGCAGCCCCGGGGCGCGCTGTAAGCGTTCAGGGCCTGCGACGTGGCGAGCGGTTTTCGGCGGTGGTCACGCCGCGCGCTGAGCGCGATGGCGAGCGTACTGTCGGTCGGATTCAGGCGCAGGTCGATATGTCCGCTGCGATGGTGGTGGTGCAATCTGGACCTGTCGAGGCGATATCCCGCGCCGTGCGCAAGACGTGGGATACGTCTGCGCTGACGGTACGTATGCTTGGCAAGATGTTAATCGGCGAGGCCTCGCTAAAAAACATCACCGGACCGATCACCATCGCCGACTATGCTGGGCAGACCGCGCGCATTGGTTGGATTAGTTTTCTGTCGTTCATCGCGTTCGTCAGCATCAGTCTCGGCGTGATGAACCTGCTCCCTATCCCCGTTTTGGATGGCGGGCATTTGCTGTATTATGCGGTGGAACTTTTTTCTGGGCGGCCTGTCCCCGAGCGCGTCGCAGAAGTTGTGCAACGCGCAGGATTGGGGGTGCTGATGGCCTTGATGGCTGTTGCTGTGTTCAACGATATCAACCGTCTCATCGGATAGATGTGCGCCCGAACCTAATAACGACTCCTCGATGACATTCCGAACCGCGCGCAGATCGCCTTTATTGATTCCAAAACTTATCGCTGCCGCTATTGCTTCAGCGTTTGCACTGGATGCCGCAGCGATTGATCCCTTCACCGTGCGCGATATTCGTGTCGAGGGCATACAGCGGACCGAAGCGGGTACGGTATTCAACTATTTGCCCGTGCGGGTCGGCGAAATCTTCAATGACGAGAAAGCGTCGGCGTCGATCAAGGCGCTGTATGCAACCGGCTTTTTCAAAGATGTACGCATTGAAGCTGAGGGTGATGTGTTGGTGATATCGGTCGAAGAGCGACCGGCGATTGCCAGCGTCGATTTCACCGGCACCAAAGAATTTGAAAAAGACAAACTTCGTAAGGCACTGAAAGACCTCGGCCTGGGTGAGTCGCGCATTCTCGATAAATCTTTGGTTGATCGCGCGGAGCAAGAGCTCAAGCGTCAGTACCTGTCGCGTGGCTTGTATGGTGTCAAGATCACCACCACAGTGACACCGATCGAGCGTAACCGGGTGAATGTTACTTTTGCCGTAGACGAAGGTGAAGTCGCGCGTATTCGTCAGATCAAGATCATTGGTAATCAGGCGTTCAAGGAAGACGAGCTGCGTGATCAGCTGAAGATGACAACGCCGGGTTGGTTTACCTGGTACTCCAAGGCTGATCAATACTCGCGTCAGAAGCTGGCAGGTGATATCGAGACGATCCGGTCGTTTTATCTGAACCGTGGCTACCTGGAGATGCAGATCGACTCGACGCAAGTATCGATCTCGCCAGACAAAAAAGATATCTTCATCACCATCAATATCAACGAGGGCAAGAAATACAAGGTCACCAGCGTCAAGCTTGACGGTGAAATGCTCGGCCGTGAGCAGGAACTCGCTGGCTTGGTGTCCTTGAAGGCCGGCGACGCCTACTCCGGCGAGCGTATGACCGAGAGTACCAAGAAGATTAGTGAGCGGATGGGCGTGTTCGGCTATGCATTTGCCAACGTCAACGCGGTACCTGAAATTGATCGTGAGAAGGCTGAGGTTGCGTTCACGATCTTTGTTGACCCCGGCAAGCGCATCTACGTTCGCAATATCAATATTGGTGGTAACGATCGCACGCGTGATTCCGTGATCCGGCGTGAGTTTAGGCAACTGGAAAGTGCATGGTACGACGGTGACAAGATCCGACTGTCACGTGACCGAATGGGCCGACTGGGTTTCTTCACTGACACCACGGTTGACACAGTCGAAGTGCCAGGGGTGCCGGATCAGGTTGATCTGGATGTGAAAGTGACCGAGAAACCTACTGGTGCCATCATGGTTGGCGCTGGTTTTTCCAGCGCCGAAAAGCTGGTGTTGACCGGTTCGCTTAATCAAGCCAACGCTTTCGGTTCGGGTAACAACATTGGCATTAACGTCAACACCAGCCGAGTGTTCCGAACCATCTCTCTCAGCCATACCAATCCTTATTTCACGGAAGATGGTGTCAGCAGAACAGTGGATCTGTTTTACCGCACGTCGCGGCCACCACTTTTCTTTAGCGACATCAATTACCTGATTGTCACGCGCGGCGGCTCGGTTAATTTTGGTGTGCCGTTCACCGAGTTCGATCGCGTGTTTTTGGGCGTTGGCTATGAGGACACGACGGTTACGGCCTACGACTCCAGTCCACAAAGGTATAAAGACTTCGTCGCTGGAAACAAGGGCCCTGCAGATGGGATCGGTTCGGCGGGCACGTCTGCTATTCCTCTGACGGCCGCTTGGCAGCGCGATGAACGTGACAGCGCACTGATTCCAACCAGAGGCCGCTTCCGGCGCGCCAGTCTTGAGCTGTCCGGTGCGGGCAGCTCTCGCTACTACCGCTCAAGTTACCAGGATCAGTATTTCTGGCCTGTGTCCAGCGCGATCACGCTCGCTGTGAACGGCGAGGTGAATTATGGCGATGGACTCGTTGGCGATCCGTTCCCGATTTTCAAGAACTTTTACGCAGGCGGTATTGGTTCTGTGCGTGGCTTTGCCGCCGGCACACTAAATGTCAGGGGCATCCGGCCCGATCAAGATAGAAACACGTTTCGTCTGCCCATTGGTGGCTCAGCCCGCCTGATTGGCAACGCCGAGCTGCAGTTCCCTTTCCCAGGTAGCGGGGTCGATCGTAGCCTCCGCTGGTTCACCTTCCTTGACGCTGGCCAGGTCTGGAACCCTTCCGAGGGAGAGAATATTCGCCTCGCCGATCTTCGCTACAGTACCGGCCTAGGGATCTCCTGGATTTCGCCAGTCGGCCCGCTCAAGCTATCGCTGGCTTATCCGATCAACGATAAGCCGGGGGATTATGTGCAGCGCTTCCAGTTCCAGCTCGGTACCGGCTTCTGAGGCGTGGTGGCATAATCAGGGTTTCCGTTATGGAGAATGAAGTGAGATCTGTGCTTAAAAAAGCAACTTTTTTATTGTTCGGGCTTTCTGCGCTGGTGGTTGCGCCTTTGGCGAGCAGTGCGCAGGAGCTGAAAATCGGTTTCGTCAATACCGAGCGCATCTTCCGTGAAGCCACGCCTGCCAAGGCGGCCACTGCCAAGCTCGAGCAAGAGTTTTCACGTCGCGACAAGGACCTGCAGGACCTCGCAGCGCGCGTGAAATCTGCGGCCGAAAAGCTGGACAAAGATGCGCCGGTTTTGTCTGACGCCGAGCGAGTCAAGCGCCAGCGTGAGCTGTCCGAAATGGACAAGGATTATCAGCGTCGTCAGCGAGAGTTTCGCGAAGACTTGAACCAGCGCCGCAATGAGGAGCTGGCCGCTGTTCTGGAAAAAGCCAACAAAGTGATTCGGCAACTCGCCGAGGTCGAGAAGTACGACATTGTTTTCCAGGAAGCGGTTTACTACAGTCCGCGCATCGACATCACCGACAAAGTGTTGAAGTCACTCAACGCAAAATAAGATAGGACCACCGCCATGGGCACTCGACTGGGCGACTTGGTCGATAGCTTGGGCGGGGAGTTGATCGGCGATCCCGAGATTGACATCACCGGGATCGCGCCATTGGACGCTGCGGGTCCGTCGCACATCACCTTTCTGTCCAACCCGAAGCTCCGCGCGCAGGCGGCGCATACCAGCGCCGCCGCATTGATCCTGTCTCGTCAGGACCACCCGCAGTTGGCGAGCTATGCGGGCGCATGCGTGCTGACCGACAATCCTTATGCCTATTTCGCGCGTGCCGCGCAACATTTTGCAGCGCTGGTAGCGGTAGCGCCAGCGGCGGGGATTCACCCTCGTGCATGGGTTGATCCGGCAGCGAGTGTCGCTGCCACGGCCAGCATTGGTCCCGGTGTCACGATCGAAGCAGGCGCGCAGATTGGTGAGCATTGTGTGATTGGTGCAAGCAGCCACATCGGTCGTAACGCGGTCATCGGCGCGCATACCTTGCTGCATCCTCGGGTCAGTTTTTTGGCGGATTGTCGGATTGGTGAGCGCGGCATCATTCAGTCGGGCGCAGTGATCGGTGGGGATGGCTTCGGATTTGCGAATGAGGGCGGCCGCTGGATCAAAATCCCCCAAAGTGGTGGCGTACAGATTGGCAATGATGTCGAGATCGGTGCCAACACCACCGTCGACCGTGGTGCATTGGAAGACACCGTGATCGAAGATGGCGTCAAGCTCGATAACCAGATTCAAATCGCCCATAACTGCGTGATTGGTGCGCACACTGCCATGGCAGGTTGCGTTGGTGTGGCGGGCAGCGCGAAGATCGGTCGTCACTGTACCTTTGGTGGCGCGGCGATGGTACTGGGTCACCTGACCATTGCCGACAATGTTCATGTGTCTTCCGGCAGTCTGGTGTCGCGCTCGATTCTCGAGCCGGGGCACTACACGGGCTTTTACCCCTTGGCCAAGAACGCGGAATGGGAAAAAACAGCAGCGGTGGTTCGACAGCTCGGTACGATGCGCGAACGTGTGCGCGCTTTAGAGAAGCTGGTGAATCAGCAGGGTGTTGAACCGCATTTAGACAAAAAAATCGGCGAATAAAACCAACGCCGATGACAGCAATCCAATCAAGACGAGATTAGGCAGAACCACAATGAAAAGCCTCGATATCAATCAGATCAAGCAATACCTGCCACACCGTTATCCGCTACTGTTGGTCGATCGTGTACTCGACTGGGAATCTGGCAAGCAGATTCGTGCGATCAAGAATGTCAGCGTCAATGAAGAGTTTTTCAATGGCCACTTTCCGAACAAGCCGGTCATGCCGGGCGTATTGATGATCGAGGCGTTGGCGCAAACAGCGGCCTTACTGGCGTTCCTGACCATCGGGCAAAAGCCTGACGAGAATGCGGTGGTGTATTTTGTCGGTATCGATGGCGCGCGTTTTAAGCGTCCGGTCGAGCCCGGTGATCAGCTGGTGATGGAGGTTGAGATTCTGCGGCAGTCACGCGGCATCTGGAAATTTCATGCCAAGGGCATGGTCGATCAGCAGCTCGCGGTCGAGGCTGAGCTGATGTGCACCATGCGCAGCATCAGCGAGCCGGAACCGGTAGTGTCTGCATGACCATCATCCATCCCAGCGCTCTGGTTGACCCTGCGGCTGAGCTCGACAGTAGTGTCGAGGTTGGTGCGTACAGTGTGATCGGGCCGCAGGTAAAAATCGGCGCTCGCACCAAGATTGGTCCTCATGTGGTGATTGATGGCGATACCACCATCGGTTGCGACAATATGTTTTATCAGTTCTCGTCGATTGGCGCGGCACCACAAGACAAAAAATATGCGGGCGAGCCAACCCGTTTGGTGATCGGCGATCGCAACACGATTCGTGAATTCTGTACCTTAAATCGCGGCACCGCTCAGGATGCCGGTGTCACTCGCCTTGGCAACGACAACTGGATCATGGCCTATGTGCATCTGGCGCATGACTGCCAGGTAGGTAACCACACGATCTTTGCAAACAATGCGCAGCTAGCGGGCCATGTGCAAGTGGGTGACTGGGTGATTCTCGGTGGCCACTCTGGCGTGCATCAATTCTGCAAGATTGGTGCACACGCCATGCTGGGCATGTTCACCAGCCTGACGCAGGATGTGCCGCCGTTCGTGATCTTGAACGGTAACCCGGCAGCGGCGCACGGCGTGAATGTCGAGGGCTTGCGTCGCCGTGGTTTTACGCGCGAAGATATTGATGCCATCCGTCATGCTTACCGACTGATTTACAAATCCGGCCTAACGCTTGAGGAGGCGAAAACGGCGCTCGCCAATGAAGAGCAAGCACAACCGGCGGTATCTGCGCACCTGAAAACCATGCGCGAATTTCTCGAGAGCGTCACACGTGGCATCGTCCGATGAACTGACGCTGGCGCTAGTCGCCGGCGAAGCCTCCGGCGATTTGCTCGCCAGTCGCATGCTGTCTGGCTTGAGGCCGATGCTGCCCGATGTACGTCTGCACGGCATCGGCGGACCAGCGATGGCCGAGTACGGGTTTGTGTCTGACTACCCGATGGAAAAGCTGGCAGTGCGCGGCTTATTCGAAGTTTTATCGCACTACCGCGAGCTGAAAGCGCTGCGTGACGAACTACGCGAGCGTTTGCTGGCCGAGCGCCCAGCCGTGTTCGTGGGTGTTGATGCGCCCGACTTCAATCTCGATTTGGAGATACAGCTCAAGCAAGTCGGCATCCCTACGCTGCACTTTGTCAGCCCCTCGGTGTGGGCTTGGCGCCGTGGCCGAATCAAAAAAATTGCGCGTGCGGTTTCGCATATGTTGGTGATCTTTCCGTTTGAGGAAGCCATCTACAACAAAGCCGGTATTCCCGTGACCTATGTCGGCCATCCATTGGCTGAAATGATACCGATGGATCCCGACCAAGACGCAGCGCGCGATGCGCTGGGCATTGCGCGTGATGCGCGTGTGGTGACCATACTCCCCGGCAGCAGACTGTCCGAGCTGAAGTACAACACGCGGGCGTTTCTTGAAACTGCGGCTATGCTGAAAAAGCGTGACCCCAAGGTCCAGTTTTTGATGCCGATGGCGGGTGATACCCAGCGTGCCTTTATCGAGCAGCTGATGACGCCTGATATGAAATCGCTGCCATTACAAATCATGACCGGTGGTTCGCACGATGCGATTGCGGCTTGCGACGCCGCTTTGGTCGCGAGTGGTACAGCAACGCTGGAAGTAGCCTTGTTCAAGAAGCCGATGGTGATTGGTTACCGAATGAATCCAGCTAGCTGGCAGGTGCTGCGTTTGATGGCATACCAGCCTTGGGTAGGCCTACCCAATATTATGGCGCGCGAGTTTCTGGTGCCGGAGTTATTGCAAGATAGGGCAACACCGGCTGGCTTATCGTCCGCCTTGTGGGCGCAGCTATCGAATGACCAAAACCGTCAGCGTCTGCGTCGACGTTTTGTCGATTTACACCATGACCTGATGCGAAACACTGCCTCGCAAAGTGCGCACGCGGTGATGGAGCTGCTGTCGCAGCACGGTCGGCTCTGATTGCGCCTTTGAAAGCGGCGACCTTGTTCGACTACGCCGGTTACGCCGGTGAAGTGATTTGCGGCGTTGACGAAGCCGGTAGAGGGCCACTGGCTGGTCCGGTGTTCGCAGCGGCCGTTATTCTCGACCCCGCCAAACCAATTGCTGGTTTGCGCGACTCAAAAAAACTCAGCCCGGCACGGCGAGATGAGCTTGCGCTCATTATCCAGCGTGACGCTTTGGCTTGGTCGATCGCGCAATGTTCCGCAGCAGAGATTGATGCACTCAATATTCTTCAAGCCACCATGCTGGCGATGCGACGTGCCATCGAGGGGCTGTCGGTGGTACCCACACTCGCCCTGATTGACGGTAACCGCTGCCCCGTCACAACGGTTCGTACCGAAGCCATCGTCAAGGGCGATGACAAAGTGATCGAGATTTCTGCTGCCTCGATTCTCGCCAAGACCGCGCGCGACGCACTGCTGGTCGAGATGCACACACGCTATCCGCAGTACGCGTTTGACCAGCACAAGGGTTACCCTACCGCCTTGCATCTGGCGCGATTAAGAGAGCATGGCATCACACCCGAGCATCGTCGATCTTATGCGCCAGTGCGTGAGTTGCTGAACGAGGCAACACCATGAGCCTACGCAGTATCCAATCGCGCGACAACGCGCACTACAAACAACTCAGGCAATGGGCGAGTAGTGCGCAGGCACGTCGCAAGTCTGGCATGACCCTGCTCGATGGGGTTCATTTATGCGAAGCATGGCTACAGCACCGCGGAATGCCTGCGCTGTGCGTGGTGGCTGAGTCAGCGCTCAGTCACCCCGAGGTGGCGGCGATCCTTGCACAGTGTGAATCCAATGCCAACGCAAGCGCCGACTCAAGCGCGGACGCCGCAGAATGTATATTGCTATCGGATGCTTTGTTCACGCCGCTCGGTCAGGTCGAGCATGGTGTGGGCATACTGTTCGTGGTGAAGGTGCCGGATGCTGCTAGCAGTGGTCAGGCATCGCCTTCATTGCAAAGTGCAGCGCTACTGCTCGACTCAGTCCAAGATCCGGGTAACCTTGGCACCATCTTGCGTACTGCGGCAGCGGCGGGTGTTCACAATATTTTCTGTGGTCCAGGTACGGCAGCAGTATGGTCACCCAAAGTACTGCGTGCGGGCATGGGTGCGCATTTTGTGTTGGAGATTACTGAAGACGTTGATCTGGCACAGTTGATCCAGCATGCTTCGGTGCCGGTGTATGCGACTCAACCGGATGCGCCAAACACGATTTATACCGCCGACCTTCGCGTACCGTCGGCTTGGCTATTTGGCCACGAGGGGCAGGGCGTGTCTGAGCAATTGCTCTCGCTAGCCACTGAACGGCTCTCCATACCGCAGAGCACGCAAGTCGAGTCACTGAATGTGGCCGCCAGTGTGGCGATTTGTTTGTTCGAGCAGCGCCGACAGCAACACAGCTAGTGGATCGGATCGCCAGGCGACATTAACAACGTCGTTTGGAATCTAGGGCGCCTGACAGGTTATGTTCAATAAGAGCGTTTGCCGATTTTCAGCTCATGCAAAATCAGCGTCGCGATTTCTTCGATCGACTTAACGGTCGTCGATACCCACCGAATGCCTTCGCGCTGCATCATATGTTCGGCTTCATTGACCTCGTAGCGACAATTTTCTAGTGACGCATACTTGCTGCCGGGGCGGCGCTCATTGCGCACCTCTGACAAACGATCTGGCGCAATGGATAGACCAAACACTTTTGCACGAAACGGGATCAGACCACTCGGCAGTTGCCCGCGCTCGAAGTCTTCCGGAATCAGCGGGTAGTTGGCTGCCTTAATGCCATATTGCATGGCCATGTAAAGCGAGGTCGGTGTTTTGCCTGAGCGCGAAACGCCCACCAGGATCACGTCGGCGGATGACAGATTTTTATGTGACTGCCCGTCATCATGCGCCAGCGAAAAATTGATGGCCTCAATACGGTTCTTATAGTCGTTCGAATCAGCGATGTTGTGGCTGCGACCGATGGTGTGCGTCGACACAGTACCAAGCTCTTGTTCGAGTGGCTCGACAAAGGTTTGAATCAGGTCCATGTGCATCGCATCTGCGCGCCGCACGATGGCCGAGAGCTCCGATTTCACCAGCGTGGAGAACACGATCGGACGTTTTCCCTCAATATGCAAGGCATCATTGATACGGCGTACCGCCTCATGGGCTTTGTCTTCGGTATCGATGAAAGGCAGTCGAATCTGACGAAAGCGCAGATCAAATTGGGTTAGCACCGAGTGCCCAAATGTTTCCGCAGTGATACCCGTGCCGTCCGATACAAAGAAAACCGTACGATCAAACCCGGCAGAACCGGGAGGAGTGTGGCTGTGCATGATAATTTCTAAAGAGTTAACGCAAAATTCGCCACCCAGGCTGATCAGGAGGCGGACTTGGCAGGTAAAATGCGCGTCTTACAGCATTTTCCCACGCGGACTGTCCCCCGGACAATCAATCACGGATCGAGTCATGCCAGCCCCTTCACGCCAGCACAGCACTCTCCACGCGTCCGCGTCGCGCGCACCGATTTCCCACCATCAAAGAGGTATTTATGTCCCACCCAACATCTGCGGGGGCTCACTCGGCCCCTGATTCGGGGGCGGCTTACGTCGTTGCTTTCGAACACTTGCGCATGACGGATGTCGAATCCGTCGGCGGCAAGAACGCGTCACTTGGCGAAATGATCAGCCAGCTGGCGGACGTCGGTGTGCGCGTTCCCGGTGGCTTCGCCACCACCGCGCAAGCCTTCCGTGATTTTCTATCGTATCGCGCTGGTGGTGGTGCCGCCTTGGCCGATCGCATTGCAGACCGTCTTGCGCATCTGGATATTGATGATGTACGCGCGCTTGCCGCTGCGGGTGCCGAGATTCGGAAGTGGATCATCGAGACGCCGTTTCAGCCACGCTTGTTAGAAGACATCACCCAGTTCTATCACCGCCTGGTGGATAACTCTGCGAGCGAAATGTCATTTGCCGTGCGTTCCAGCGCCACTGCAGAAGACTTGCCGGATGCCTCGTTCGCAGGTCAGCAAGAGACCTTCCTGAACGTGGTCGGTATCGACAATATTCTGGAGGCAATGAAGCATGTCTTTGCCTCGCTCTACAACGATCGCGCGATTTCTTATCGCGTCCACAAAGGTTTCACGCATGCTGAAGTTGCGCTGTCGGCGGGTGTGCAGCAAATGGTGCGCTCTGATCTGGGCGCCGCTGGTGTGATGTTCACCATCGATACCGAGTCGGGCTTCAAAGATGTGGTGTTCATCACCGCCAGCTACGGCCTCGGCGAGACCGTGGTGCAGGGCGCGGTGAATCCCGATGAGTTTTACGTTCACAAGCCCATGCTGTCGGCGGGCAAGCTGGCGATCATCCGCCGCAATATTGGCTCCAAGCTCATCAAGATGGAATTCACCGGCGAGGCCAAGGCGGGGCGTTCAGTGCGCACTGTCGATGTACCGATCGAGCAGCGCAATCGTTACTCGCTCAACGATACCGAGGTCGCTGAACTTGCTTCCTACGCAGTCACCATCGAGCAGCACTATGGCCGCCCGATGGATATCGAGTGGGGCAAAGATGGACGCGACGGCAAGCTCTACATCTTGCAGGCACGCCCCGAGACCGTGAAGTCGCAGCAAAAGCATGGTGATGCGCAGCAGCGTTTCAAGCTGAAGGGTTCCAGCAATGTGCTGACCTACGGTCGTGCCATCGGCCAAAAGATCGGCGCAGGACCGGTGCGAGTGATTAAAGACCCCGAGCAGATGGAGCGGGTACAACCAGGTGATGTGCTGGTCGCCGACATGACCGACCCCAACTGGGAGCCGGTGATGAAGCGGGCTTCGGCCATCGTTACCAACCGCGGCGGCCGTACCTGCCACGCCGCCATCATCGCGCGCGAATTAGGGGTGCCGGCAGTAGTGGGCTGTGGCGATGCAACCGAGGTACTCAAGGACGGCACGCTGGTGACGGTGTCTTGCGCCGAAGGCGACGAGGGTCGTATCTATGACGGCCTGCTCGAAACCGAGGTGACCGAGATCAGCGGCGGTGATCTGCCCGAGATTCCGGTCAAGATCATGATGAACGTGGGCAACCCGCAGCTGGCCTTCGACTTTGCGCAGTTGCCCAACAGCGGCGTCGGGCTGGCGCGTCTCGAGTTCATCATCAACAACAATATCGGCGTTCATCCCAAGGCCATTCTGGAATACCCGAATGTCGACCCGGACCTGAAAAAAGCCGTCGAATCGGTCGCGCGCGGTCATGCTTCGCCGAAAGCCTTCTACGTCGATAAGCTGGCTGAAGGGGTGGCGACCATTGCGGCGGCCTTCTGGCCTCGTCCCGTCATCGTGCGGTTATCTGACTTCAAATCGAACGAATACAAAAAGCTGATCGGTGGCTCGCGTTACGAGCCGGACGAAGAGAACCCGATGCTGGGTTTCCGCGGTGCAGCACGCTATCTCGCGCCAGATTTCGCCGAAGCCTTCGAAATGGAATGCCGCGCGATGAAGCGGGTGCGCGACGAGATGGGCCTCACCAACGTCGAAATCATGGTGCCCTTCGTCCGAACCCTGGGACAAGCCGAGAAGGTGGTCAATCTTCTGGGCAAGCACGGCCTCAAGCGCGGCGACAATGGCCTGAAGCTGATCATGATGTGCGAGATACCGTCCAATGCGATTCTGGCTGAGCAGTTCCTGGAGTTCTTTGACGGCTTCTCAATAGGCTCCAATGACCTGACCCAGCTGACGCTGGGCTTGGACCGCGACTCTGGGATGGAGCTACTGGCGGCTGATTTTGATGAGCGCGACCCTGCAGTACGGGCCTTGCTATCGAAAGCCATCCAGACTTGCCTCGCCAAGGGTAAATATGTGGGCATTTGCGGGCAGGGGCCGTCCGATCACCCCGACTTCGCCGAGTGGCTGATGCAGGAGGGCATTAGCTCGATTTCGCTCAACCCAGACTCGGTGGTCGATACCTGGAGGCTACTGGCAAGCCACCGCTGAAAAATCCTGCCAATAACAGGGTTAAGGTGTTGACACGCGGCAATATTCCGCTACACTCCGCACTTCCTGATTGGCATAACAACCAAAAAAAGTCAGTGGTACTGATTCCGCCCCCGCGCCTCACGGCTCGGGGGTTTTGTTTTTTATCCGTTCCTGATGTTTGACGTGTTGCGCGTATTTGGCTACGGCTAGGCCGAGCGCGTTGATGGTTTGCTTTGCCGCGTCGCTATTCGCAAGGGGAGCTAGTAATTTAAGCGTGGCGAGGATGTCAGCGGCATTACCGACGCCGAGATCATCGGGAACATTGTCCGCAACCACGGTTGGGTACCTCTGGCCCATTGGCATGGCCTCAAAAAGAGCTTCAAGGATTCGGAATGCGTCACGAACTCGCGTTTGATGCGCGGGGGGCATTTCGTCGCGTGTGGGCCAAGGAATTTCATCAGAGTTGCTGGGTGGTGTAGCGTCTGGATTCCAATGTTTTGTGTCAAAAATCTGTTCTTTCCCAAGGTCGGCGCCTTCCGGAATAAATCCTGACAGAGGGTCTGCGACCGCAGAAGTTTCTGCAGCAGTCGGAGATGCTGGAGCCTCCGAAGTTTTTTCTCCCCGAAAAAAGGTTTTGAGAGACTGAAACTTCTCCGGTACTTGCTGGTTCTTCCACGCTTCCTCATGCTCAGACGATAGTCGGCTGACGAAATTTTTACAGTCATGCCAAACCTTGGGGTCACTGGACTTAAGATGACCCGCAGCGAGTTGCAGTGAAAGCTGCATCAAGCGCTTGAAATCGTCCTTCGAAACAATTTCGGACCCTTGATAGCTTGACCATAGCTGGTCGACTTCACGCTTAAGCGCTTTATCTTTTGCGGTGATCACCGTGACCAGCGAAACACCATCATCTGTTGTCTGGGGCCCTTCGTTCGCTCGGCCCTTGCCGACTAATTGACGTTTGTGATCAAGCAGCGCCTGTAAGTCTTCGGCAGTCAACTTCTTTGGTCTGTCCTGCGGAAAATTTAGGTTGCCGCTGTCATCAGCAATATTGCTGACATCGACGGGCGTATTCCCGGTGAGCTCGTTGATATGAGACGCAGCATATCGTTGAGCGCTTTCCGCACCGCGTAGTTTGTCACTGATCCTACCGATTAGGTCACTTTTCTCGCGCCGAAAAAAAATAGGGGTTACACCATCACCTGTCTCATTTTTGACTTCTCTGACGTACCATTTTCCTGTCTCGCGCGTATGGTCGATGACGATGCCTGTAATTACCGGATTCACAGATACTCCCTGTCACCTTGAAAAATTATCTAACATTGAAAATGTTTCGCCTGATGCGGCTCAGTGTAGTCGTCTAAATTCACGAAAATGTTTCGCTACTTTGTTCTCGATGGCTATCAAAGTAAAAAAGTATTATTCGATTATGTTTCTTCATACTGGCTAGGTATTAAGCTCCCTGTATTTTTTAGGCTGCCTTTTTTTGCTTTCGACGAACTTCCTGAATCAAAAAGCAGTGACTCTACGTCTTCTCTGGATTTCCCTTTAGAACTTTGCTTGATATGTCCCGATCGCAGGCTCTCGCCTAGTTCGCTGGTTCTATCTTTCGCTTGGTCTCTTCCGCGATTAAACTTCGACAGGAAATTCTTGGCTCGGTCCAAAATGCTTATTGAAGTGCCTAGCTTCGGCATCATTCCGAGACGCGTAAATACTTGGGATGCTGAATCTTTGAAATTTGGCTTCGATCCCGGAATGGGTTTGTGTTGGCCAATACCCAAAAAATTTTTTACTGATTTCATACCACCTCCATTGGGAGTAACTACTACCTGTGCCATACCGCCGGTGCTTGGAAGTTACCCCCTTGGGTGACGCTCATTGAGCGTTTGCGTGGTGGTTCGTTGCACCCACTATGTACTATGAATAGCAGTACATTTTGGGTGATCGCTGGATCTATGGCTGTAGCTTAGCGTTGTAAAAAGCAACTGATTTTTTTAGCACCTCCATGCTCTGCTGCACCTCTTCACTAAGCTCGTCTTTGTTGATCTCCTCGAGGGTTGCGAGTATCGCGATTGGCGCGTTTGATTCGCCTAGATTCAGGTTTCTGTCGACTGAGAGAAGTGGATAGCTTGCGCAGACTGACGTGTGAATTCGGTCTGCAGCCATCAGATGCGTCGTAACGATCATTCGCTCTGTACCGTCGTCGATCATATTCTCTATCGCATCGGTCAGATCGATGATGCTCATGCCCAAATCCCCCGGCTTGAATGTCTCCAGAGGTATAGCAAGAAAACGTGGCGCCGGATCAGCGCTGGGTTGATATTTTGCGATGGGCGCATTTTTGATGTGGACCGTATTATCGATTGTCGGAACACTCTGGCGCAGCTTGGCCATGAGGTCTTGTTGGTCTACCTGGACCTGCTTGGTTCCAGTCTTGATGCGGTCAATCAGCCGCTTGATTCTGTACAGTAGGCTGAAGCTATCGCCAAGCTCGGGAGATCGCTGAAACAGCTTGGTGAAAAACGCGGGCTTGCTCGGGGGTGGGCTGAAGGGCGCAGTTTGATCGAAAATTCGATCGAATCGGTCAACGAGCGTTTTCCACATCAAGTGACTCCTGCAACTGGCGGCACTACTGCGACGGGGCTTATTTGCAGTGTGCTTTGACGACCAGCTTAATCGTGCAGGCGATGGGTAGGGCAGAAATTTTGCTTGGCGGATGTACTACAGCGCTTAGTACTTATCGTCGATTTTGCTTCATCGCCCGATCGACTTCTCGCTTGGCATCGCGATCGCGCTCGGTATCGCGCTTGTCGTGCTGTTTCTTTCCTTTGGCTAAGCCGACCTCGCATTTGATGCGGCCACGCTGATAATGCAAATTCAGCGGTAGCAGCGTATACCCGGCCCGTTCAACTTTGCCGATCAGTCGTTTGATCTCTTCGGATTTCAGCAGCAGCTTGCGGGTGCGGACCGGGTCAGGGCTGACATGGGTGGACGCGGTTGGTAGGGGGCTGATGTGCGCGCCGAACAGAAAAATCTCGGCGTTGCGGATGATGACATAGGCTTCTTTTAGCTGGGCACGCCCAGCGCGGATGGATTTCACCTCCCAGCCCTCAAGTACCATCCCCGCCTCGTACCGCTCCTCGATGAAGTAGTCGTGAAAGGCTTTCTTGTTATCGACAATGCTCATTCGGTGGGGTGCGGGTGGGTGAGGGCGGAGCATAGCGCATGCTCCGGTAGAATCCTGAGTGTGGATTCTATCAAACCCCCTTATGGCCGTTGTTCATAAATCTGTGCTGCTACCTTTCAGTGTCGAGCAGATGTTCCGTCTGGTTGACAAGGTGGAGGATTACCCAGCGTTTCTGCCGTGGTGTGGCGGGGTCGAGGTGCGCGAGCGCGAGCAGGACCGCTTGGTCGCCGCCATCAATATCAACTACCACGGCGTGAAGCAAACCTTCGCCACCGAAAACCGCAATACACCGCCAACGCAGATGACCATGAAGCTGGTCGAGGGGCCATTTCGGCAGCTTGACGGCACCTGGACCTTCACCCCGCTGCGTGAAGATGCATGCAAGATCGAATTTGATTTGCACTACGAGTTTTCAAGCACCATCCTGGAAAAGCTGATCGGGCCGGTGTTCTCAAAAATCGCAGATAGTTTTGTTGACTCTTTCTGTAAACGTGCCGAGGTAGTGTATGGCTGATGCCGCAACGGGTGACGCCGCCAAAATAAGCGTGCAAATCTGCTATGCACTACCCGGCGGCAGCTTTTTGAAGGCGCTTACCCTGGACAAGGGCGCGACCATTACACAAGCGATTGAAGCATCCGGCTTACTGCGCAGCCACCCGGAGATCGATTTATCGCAGCAGCGGCTGGGTATATTTGGCAAGTTGAAAACCGGCGATACCGAGTTGCGCGAGGGCGACCGAATCGAGGTTTACCGGCCCTTGCAGGCAGATCCCAAAGAGACCCGCCGTCGACGCGCGGCGCACCGTAAGGCTACCAAGGGCTGAATCCAGGCCTACGCCCATCGGCCTCAGGGATAGGGGGTGAGTTTCTGTATAATTCGCTTTTGCGCCTGTAGGATTCGCTATGCGTCTGATCCAAAAAGCACTCACCTTCGATGATGTGCTGCTCGTCCCGGCCTATTCGGCCATCCTGCCCAAAGATACTTCGCTCAATACCCGCCTGACCCGCAATATCTCGCTATCGATTCCTTTGGTCTCAGCGGCGATGGATACGGTCACTGAGTCGCGCCTGGCGATCGCCATCGCTCAGGAGGGCGGTATCGGCATCGTGCACAAAAATCTCACTGCCAAAGAACAGGCGCGCGAGGTAGCGAAGGTCAAGCGCTTCGAGGCGGGTGTGGTGCGTGACCCGATCACGATTCCGCCCACCATGAAAATCCGCGATGTGATCGCGCTCTCTCAGCAGCACGGTATTTCAGGCTTCCCGGTGGTCGAAGGTAAAAACGTGGTTGGCATTATCACCAACCGTGACCTGCGCTTTGAAGAAGAGCTCGACGCGGAAGTGCGCCAAAAAATGACGCCGCGCGAGAAGCTGGTGTACGTCAAAGAAGGCGCAGATCCTGCCGAAGCCAAGAAACTGATGAACAAGCACCGTCTGGAGCGTGTGCTCGTCGTCGACGATGCGTTTGAACTGCGTGGTTTGATCACGGTGAAAGATATTTTCAAATCCACCGAGCACCCGAATGCTGCCAAAGATGATCAGGGCAAGCTGCGTGTGGGTGCTGCCGTCGGCGTAGGTCCCGATAATGATGAGCGCGTCGAGCTACTGGTAGCGGCGGGTGTGGATGTGGTGGTGGTCGACACCGCACATGGTCACTCGCAAGGCGTGCTCGATCGTGTGAAATGGGTCAAGCGCCGCTTCCCGCAAGTAGAGGTCATTGGCGGCAATATCGCGACGGCAGAAGCAGCTCTGGCCTTGCGCGATGCCGGTGCCGATGGCGTCAAAGTGGGTATTGGCCCCGGCTCGATTTGCACGACCCGAATTGTGGCTGGCGTCGGTGTACCGCAAATTACTGCGATCTCGAACGTGTCGAAGGCCTTAGAAGGTAGCGGAATTCCCTGCATCGCGGATGGCGGCATTCGCTTCTCGGGCGATATCTCGAAAGCGCTGGCAGCTGGCGCGTCATCGGTGATGATGGGCAGTATGTTTGCAGGTACCGAGGAAGCCCCCGGCGAGATCATTTTGTACCAAGGCCGCAGCTATAAATCGTATCGCGGCATGGGTAGCCTGGGCGCGATGTCGGATGGCTCTGCCGATCGCTACTTCCAAGATGCCTCGAACAACGCCGACAAGCTGGTGCCCGAGGGTATCGAGGGCCGCGTGCCCTACAAAGGTAGCGTGCTGGCGATTTTGTATCAGCTGGTGGGCGGTGTACGGTCATCTATGGGCTATTGTGGTTGCGCGACGATCGATGAATTGCGCGAGAAAGCGCAGTTCGTGGAGATCACCTCGGCCGGCATGCGTGAGTCGCACGTGCATGATGTCCAGATAACCAAAGAAGCCCCGAATTACCGCGCGGATTGAAGCGCATCACAAACCGATCAGGCGGCAGCAATGCCGCCTGTGTTTTTTTAAGACCGCATTAGACAAGCTGATAACGCGACATGCACTCCAAGATACTCATCCTTGATTTCGGCTCTCAGGTCACGCAGCTGATCGCGCGTCGCGTGCGCGAAGCAGGCGTTTTCTCCGAGGTACATCCTTACGATGTCAGCGACGAGTTCATTCGCGAATCTGGTGCGGCCGGCATTATCTTGTCCGGTGGCCCGAGTTCAGTGACCGAGGGCGACACGCCACGTGCGCCGCAAGCCGTATTCGAACTAGGTGTGCCCGTGCTTGGTGTCTGCTACGGCATGCAAACCATGGCCGCGCAACTGGGTGGCAAGGTCGAGAACGGCCATGTGCGTGAGTTCGGGTACGCGGAGGTCAGGGCGCGTGGTCATACCGCGCTGCTAAAAGACATCAACGACTTCGTCACGCCGGAAGGTCACGGCATGCTGAAGGTGTGGATGAGCCATGGCGATAAGGTGATCGACATGCCGCCAGGCTTCAAGCTGATGGCATCCACCGATAGCTGCCCGATCGCCGGCATGGCCGATGAGGCACGCAAGTTATATGCAGTGCAGTTTCATCCGGAAGTGACGCATACCTTGCAAGGGACCGCCATCCTTGGTCGCTTCGTGCACGAGATATGTGGCTGTCAGGCTGACTGGAACATGCCCGACTATGTGTCCGAGGCGGTTGAAGCCATCCGCAAACAGGTGGGTAATGATGAAGTCATCCTGGGTCTGTCAGGCGGCGTTGATTCAAGCGTTGCAGCGGCGCTGATTCATCGCGCCATCGGTGATCAGCTGACTTGTGTGTTCGTTGACCATGGATTGCTGCGCCTGAACGAAGGCCAGATGGTGATGGATATGTTCGGCAAGAACCTCGGCGTGAAAGTGATTCACGTTGATGCGACCGAGCAGTTCATGAGCAAGCTCGCGGGTGTATCCGACCCAGAGCAAAAACGAAAAATCATCGGCAAGGAATTCGTCGAGGTATTTCAGTCTGAAGCAGGCAAACTAAAAAACGCACGTTGGCTGGCGCAAGGCACCATCTACCCGGACGTGATCGAGAGCGCAGGCAAGGGCAAGAAAGGCGCGCACACCATCAAGAGCCACCATAATGTCGGCGGCCTGCCAGAGACATTGAATCTCAAGCTACTTGAGCCACTGCGCGATCTGTTTAAGGATGAAGTACGCAAGCTTGGTGTTGCACTCGGACTACCGCACGATATGGTGTATCGCCATCCTTTCCCAGGTCCGGGTCTTGGCGTGCGTATCCTCGGCGAAGTGAAGATGGAATATGCCGATCTGCTACGCCGTGCAGATGCGATCTTCATCGAAGAGCTGCGCAACACCGCCATACCGCTGTCGCAAGAGCTGGCAGAGGGTGCGCCGGTAGGACATTTCCATAAAAACTGGTACGACGCGACCAGTCAGGCGTTTGCCGTTTTTCTGCCGGTGAAGTCGGTCGGCGTGATGGGGGATGGCCGCACTTATGAGTATGTGGTCGCGCTACGTGCGGTGCAGACACAAGACTTCATGACGGCGCATTGGGCACATCTGCCGCATGAGCTATTAGCGCGCGTGTCTAACCGCATTATTAACGAGGTGCGCGGTATTAATCGCGTGGTCTACGACATCTCGGGCAAGCCACCTGCGACGATTGAGTGGGAATGACTGGTCAATTCAAAATCGGAATCTGCACATGAGTTGGGTATATCTGATTCTGGCGGGTCTTTTCGAGATAGGCTGGCCTGTCGGTATAAAAATTTCTCAGGCCTCAGAGACGCGCTGGCTCGGCATCGCAATCGCCTTGATTTTCATGGCGGTGAGCGGGTACTTGCTCTGGCTTGCTCAGCAAACCATACCAATCGGAACGGCTTACGCGATCTGGACCGGTATCGGCGGTGCCGGCACGTTCATTGTCGGTGTCGTTTTTTTCGGAGATGCGCTGTCCTTAATGCGCATACTCGGTGTATTGCTGATCATTCTTGGTGTTGCTGCCCTTAAGTTTTCAAGCTGACTAGCAAAATTCCCAGGGCAACCGTTATTTGCCTGATTGGGAATGCTCATCAACTGATGATCCCCCTGGGCTATTAGCAGCATCGTCATTAGTCTTACCGTGTAAGGTTTCTGGAAAACTCATTTGAGTGCCATTCCACCTTTGGCCACACCAACATTCGCCATCCGCATTGATAATGCAGGTGCCAGTTCCACAACAACGCGGATCTTCCATGAGGTTCTCCATTTCAAAAACATTTTGGTAAATACTGGTTTTACAAAATTGCTTTTCCGAGCACAACGACTCAAACACAGCCTAGTGTTGACCATCATTGTATATCTTTTGACAATCCGAATTGATTTACCTTACTGCATAATCTCATGACAAAAAACAAAGTTTCTCTGGTCGGAAAGAAATCCTTGAAAGTTTACCTAATCTTGGTAGCGCTCTTTGTTTTAATTCTTGGGGGCATCACACTTCTAGGTTTCTTCATCTCTCATATAAGTTAGTTCAGAACAAAGGGAAAAAACAAAGGGACACTCACTTTGTTTTTGTTCCTTCCTTTTCTTAAACAAAGGGGAAAACAAAGTGAGTGTCCCTTTGTTTTCATTCCAGTGTCCCTTTGTTTTCCCGGTCAATGTTGGTCATCATGATGCGCTGTATTGCTGACAGTGCCGTCATCAATGCCGATTTTTTGCATCCACATGTTCACCAGGGCTTGCTCGAACTGCTTGGCGAATCGTTTTCCATCAAATAAAGATGATTGCAGCAGTTGTCTGCGCAAGCGCTGCCTGAGTCGGGCTAAACCGGGTAGATCGGTCGAAAAGATTTTTGCCTTTTCAACGTAGTCATCTGCATCTACCGCAATACACGCTGTCAAACCGGCGTGAACGGCGATGGTCTCGCCGTTTCTTGCAAGGAAACGATCGCCTTTCATGGTGATGAATGGCACGCCCATCCATAGACCCTCGAGGGTGGTTGTCGCGCCGGGGTAGGGGAAGGGGTCAAGCATCACGTCGATCTTGCCGTAGGCGGCGAGATAGCTCTTGTAGTCGGAGGCTGGCTCCATGATCAAGCGTTCAGGGCCAATGCCGTGTGCGCCGAAACGATCGATGGTGATCTTACGGGTTTCCGGGTCATGCAAAATTGGCGACTTCAGCATCAAGCGCGAGCCAGTCACTGCTAGTAACACTCGGGCCCATACTGCGACTACTTCGCTCGTCATTTTTGATAGTTTGTTAAATGAGCCGAAGGTGATATATCCATTCTTCAGCGCAGGTAAGTCGCTGACTGCGGCACCCTCTGTGGGTGGATCGAAGCAGAAGTAGCTCTCCGGGAGGCGCCATAGCTTCTCGCAAAAATAATCGGCATCAGATTCTGGCGTGACGATATGGTCACCGATCACATAATCCACTTCCTCCAATCCCGTAGATGCACAGTAACCCAGCCACGACGCCTGTAGTGGAGCTGGGCGCCATGCGAAAGCGGTGATTCGGCTCTTATTGGTATGCCCCGCCAAGTCGATCAGTAGGTGAATCCCGGACTGGTGAATTCGCGTCGCAAGCTGCTTGTCACTGTCATTGGTGACCAAATGCCATTGCGCGAAGCAAGGCTTAATCGCGGCCGTCAGATCATCTTCATTCGGGCAGTTAGAAAATGCATGCAGCTCGATTCGGTCGGTTGGGATATGCGGCAGAACATTCTTCAGGAAATACCCGACCGGGTGGCGCTGCAGGTCGCCGGAGACAAAACCGACTTTTATCTTGCCGGAAAACTCAGCATAAGTGGGATGTACAAACTGTTCCTTAACCAGTCTGCGCGCTAATTCACCGTAAAGCTTTGCCTGTTTTAGATACTCGGCGGGCGAGCAGTCGATTGCATGGTTCATCGAGAATAAGTAAGTCCCGATCGCTGCGAAATTAACTTCACCGACCGCCGCTTGGTTGACTCTGGAGAAGCAGTCCAGCGCTTCACTATGGTTACCGAGATCGCGGTGCGCATTCCCTTTATAAAACCAGACTTCCCAGAAATCTGGTTTCAGTCGGGTCGCATGGTCGAATGCAGCGATCGCTTCAATCGGCCGGCACAGGTCGGACAGCACCTTACCCTGATGGAGATAAGCCTGCGGTACCTCCGGATTTATGCGGATTGCGGATTCTAGTGCCGCCAGCGCATCGGGGTGGCGCTGAAGGTCGCGCAATACATTGCCACGGTTGATCATGACCTCGATTGCCGAAGCATCGATTGCCAGCGCTCGGTCATAATCAGCCAAAGCCTCCGCAAAATGCCCCATGTCACGGAATAGATTCGCGCGATTATTTAATGCATCAACAAAATTCGGGTCAATCGCCAATGCCTGGTTGTAGTTTTCCAGCGCATCCTTGACCTTACCGCCTTCCTTGTAAACATTTCCCCGAATATTGAGCAGCTGCACATTATCCGGTGCCATCGCGAGTGCTCGCTCGATAGCCAACAAGGCGTCTGCATTGCGCTTCAGGTCACGAAAGATATGAGCTTTCTCGCTCTCTGCAAGTGCCAGATTGGGATTCAGCTGCAGTGCTTGCTCGATACATGCGAGCGCCGCTTCTGGATCTCCGGACTTACGAACAGCGATTGCCTTGTTCAGGTAGAGCTCTGGAATATCCGGGTAGCCGGTCAGCAGGGTGTCATACAGTGATAAGGCTTCAACATACTTGCCGAGATCACGGTAGGTATTCGCCAAGTTGGCTTTGGCATCGAAGCGTGATGGTTGAAGTCGAAGCAGATGCTCATAGTCTGCGGCCGCTTCCGCGTTCTTTTTCAGCTTTCTCAGCAAGCTGGCACGCTCGAAGAGCAGCTCGGCTTGGTCAGGATTCGAGGCCAGCGCCAGCGCGAGTGATTCGAGTCGGCTGTCGACGGTATCGCCGGTCCTGTTCGTCGCGTTCAATGGATTGCAGTGCTTGGTGATGGTTGAGATGAAGTAAACCGGATCGGCAAGTTGCCTTCCATGTCTTACCTAGCTTATACCGCTTACATATCCGCGATGACGACACCACGCTGCTCAAGCGGGAAATGGAGATCGACCAGCCTGCGCAATTCGTCTTCCGAGCGCTGCGAATTCGAGGCCAATGCCCACAAGTCAAACAGCGGTGCTTGCCGTTGCATCACCAGCGACTGCGGGAAGCCGGCCGCCTTTAGCACGCCAAGCAGCACCTTCTTCGTAAATCCGCAGCGGTGCGCCATGTAGTGGTTGCCTTTAGCCAGCGCGCTACGATGCCCGTAAAGTATGTCCAAAGGCGCAATCGGCCCTGCACTCGACATATACGCGGTTTCGGTCAGGCGTTCTTCTGCCACCAGCTGGCAGACCGATTGCATATCAGGGCAGGTGAGAATAACGAAGCCATCGTCTTTGAGCACGCGCCGGAATTCCGCAAGTGCCACCGGTACTTCATGCGCCCACAAGTGCTCAATGTTATGGCTGGAATACAGCGCATCCATGCTGCCCGAGTCCACCGTTTGCATGTCGGTCATGCTGCCGATGATGTCAGGCTGAACAACCGGATCGATATCCAGCCTGACTTCTCGCCACTCGTCGCTAACAAAGCCACGGGTGGTGTGCTGTCTTTTCGCGGGACCACACCCGACGTGCAAAAACACGTGCTGCGTTGCGACGGTGTCGCTAGTGGTACTGCTCATCGGGCATCGTCTTTCAAGCTTTTTACTAGAGTTCGCCCATACTAATCGATGGGCATTCCTTCAGACCCGTCAGCTGAATGATCGCTGAGATACCTGTGCCATCTTCATCCACGAACAGATAGCCATCAGGCCCCACCTTGCCGAACACGACCTTCACCGAACCATCAAGCAGCTTATCAGCGGCCTTGGCAAAACTCTGCAAGTTGTTATAGCTGCCCATGGTTTTGAGGCGGTAGCTGCCGCCGAGATCGAGTGAAACCTCGTCCTCACCAATTACAAAGTCGGTAATGACATCTGTGACGACGTTGGTGAATGAATCGGTATCCGCCAGGTCACCAAAGTAGAAGGTATCCCAGCCAAGGCCACCGGTCAGCACATCCCGGCCTGCGGCACCGATGAGCGTATCGGACCCCACACCGCCGATCAGGGTGTTTGGACCTTCAGCACCGAGCAGCAGCTTTTTGAGCTCCACATTCGTGTCACCGTTAAAGTCGACACTCATCATCGATTCCATCGACAGCAACTGGGTGCTACTGAGCGTTTGCGCAACCGTACCGACCATAGTCGCCGTTCCAGTTTTCTCGCCATCTGCATCGACAGCTGAGTCGAACTCGTAGGTTTTGAACGTTGCTGTTGGGCCTGACCCAGTACGCTCAATGACGAGCAAGGTATCCGTGCTTACTCGCTCGAACACACCCACATAGGCGCCTGAGGTAGTGACAGGCGGTTGCCAGTTCGCACCGGTCGGCAGCTTCAATGTCAGTAGGTCGGTACTCGACCCCGTGGTCGCCTCACCGCTCATATCGATGGCGACCGCACCCGAGGCCATCTTGACCAGCTGTATGCCCTTCGTCGTATCTGCGCTCGTGATCGCGCCGTCTCGGTTGTCATCCCTACGCGGGCTAGCAATCACCTGCGAGACGCCGTCACCAATGGCCGAGTCACCGTTGAAGTCGACGGCGTTGTCGGTTTCCATCTTCAACAGATCGGTCAGCGAGATCGTTTGAGCCGTTGAAGAGGCTATTGTCGCTACACCGGCAGCATCGGTTTTTTCGTTGAACTTGTAGCC
>JAIXQV010000269.1 GCA_027485535.1 Oxalobacteraceae bacterium
AGTGCGTTATAGAGCGTGTTAACCGCTGGCAGCATATTGAAGCGATGCTTGCCAAGCTCTTTGACCAAGCCAGGTATGTCGCGTGGATTGGGTATCAGAATATTCATGCCACCGACGCGCGTACCCATCAGGCAGCACACCGTCAACGCGAAGATGTGATAGAGCGGCAACGCACAAACAAACACCAAGGACTCTACCTTTGGTGGCTTATCCATCGCCGGCTGCAACCATGCTTCATTTTGCAGCAGATTAGCGATCACATTGCGATGACTGAGCATCGCGCCTTTCGATAAACCGGTGGTACCGCCGGTGTACTGCAAGAAAGCAATATCATCATGACCGAGTGATGCCTGCTGCAAACGGAGTGAGGCACCTTCGCGTAAAGCCGTGCTGAATCTGACGGCTTGTGGCAATGAGAAATCCGGCACCATCTTTTTTACATTGCGCACCACAAAGTTCACCAGCAAGCCCTTGGCAGCCCCCAGCATCTCGCCCATGCTGGCCAAGACGACCGTTTTTACCTTTGTCTTACCAATAATCTTTTCGAGGGTATGTGCGAAATTCTCAAGAATGATGATGGCTTCAGCACCAGAATCGTTTAACTGATGTTCCAATTCTCGTGGCGTATACAGCGGGTTCACATTGACCACCACATAGCCAGCCCGTAGCACTGCCGCCAGTGCGATCGGGTACTGCAGCACATTCGGCATCATCAGTGCGACCCGAGCGCCGCGCGCAAGACCCTGAGCCTGCAACCATGCGCCCAGCTGCTTCGACAAGGCGTCGACTTCGGCATAAGTGATGAACTTACCCATGCAGCTGTAGGCCTTACGACTGGCGTATTGCGTGAAGGCCTCGTCCATTAACTGCACCAGGGATCGGTAGCGGGTGTAGTCGATCTCAGCTGGCACGCCCGGGGGGTAAGAACGAATCCAGATTTTCTCCATAAGGCACCCTGTTTTTTCTGATTGGCCAGGTTTTTATACTCTGGCTGTGGGGTATCGCCGCGGTTGGCTTTGCGGCTTTTCTTTTGATGGGATCGTAGCCGAATCTTTCAGCCTTGTCTGCTTGATCGGTATACCAGTCTGATCGCCTGGCCCGGGTATCGAAAACAATAGCCGGTAATAGTCAGCTAGCCTTAGCGATAGTCGCTATTTCCGATCAATAGGATTACTGCGCTGCAGCAGTTGGCGCCGGGGCCTCTGGGGCTGTCTGCACAGGTACCCGTGTCTGGGCCGAAGATGGGGTGGCCAGTAACAAGCTTAATTGCTCGCGTCGCCTAGCCTTGTCCTGCTTCGCCATCGCTTTGACTTCGGCGTAGAATTTTTTCAGGCTTCCTGCCTTGGCATGCAATGCTTGAAATGCCGGCACCAGCTCCTCGTAGGTCGCAATTAATACAAAGTGGGCATTGGTGATCGGTTCATTGAACCACTGGTCATATCCAGAGTAGCCACCCCACTTCTCCTCTTTTATTTGATGGTAGGTTTGCTTGAGTGAGGTAATGACCAAGGCTTTTTTGTTTCGTTTTTCATCGTCGCTGATATCACTCGCGAAAACTTCTTCAAGACGCTGACGATGCTGTGTCAGCAAATCGATGAAGTCGCGTTTGCGTTGGCGGAATTCACGGTAGCGCTCACGGCTATCCGGGCTGCCATGTTCATCCAGCCATTGCTCGACACCGATGCTTTCTACCGTGGTGGCAAATGACTCATTGAAGGTGGTATCGCCGGGCGCATAAGCGACCTGATGCGCTAGTTCATGAAATAACATGCGCGCCACCTCTGCTTCCGGATAAGCAATGAACGTGGATAACACAGGGTCATTAAACCAGCCCAGTGTTGAGTAAGCGGGCACGCCCGAAACGCGCACCTCGTAACCTTGGTCGCGCAACTCCTGCGCGAAACGCTGCGCGTCTTCCTTACGGTAATAGCCTCGATAATCCACGCAACCGGCAACTGGGAAGCACCACTGAACCGGTTTCATCGACAGCTCTTGGGTAGCGATCACATTCCACACCACATAGGGTCGGTTCAGCTCGGCGTATCGGGTATAGCTGCCGTTCTCCGGCAAACCCAATGCTTGTACGGCGAATGTGCGAATTTGCTGCGCTCGAGTGAGCCGCTGCTTAAGCTGGTCGCTCACTTTGGGGTCAGCTAACCATTGGTCGATCGGTTTGGCACTCGCCACCAGCCCGAGTTGACCCTGAGTCGCCTGCGCATAGTAAGAAAGCTGAGCACAGCCAGTAGTACCCAGCACAAGGCTAATGGCCAAGCTATTGACTAGCCACCACCTCATTGAATTGACGTCAGTACGCTATCGAGTTTTTCTACTTCAACCAGTACATCATAAAAAGTGGGTGCACGGCCCATATCCGTTAAGCGCTGACTGGTCAACTCATTCGCATTTTTGTGATCGGGTGCGAGTTTTTTCCACCAAATCGAGGGCGCCACAACCAAGCCTCGACGCGCAGCATCTGTCACACGGACTTTTAACTGCATCTCGCCTCGCTGATTGAAAGCACGTACCCTATCGCCGTCAGTGATTTGCCGGGTGTGCGCATCTTCAGGGTGGATCTCCAAGTGTGGCTCGCCCTCAGTATCTCGTAAACTTTGTACATTCACGAAGCTTGTGTTCAAAAAATTTCGCTGTGGCGGTGAGATCATCGCAAGCGGAAATCGTTTCGCCAAGTCGGGTGCCGAGGCTAAAGATTCATACGGCGGTATGTAAGTTGGCAGCGGATCAAGTCCGTCTTGTTTCATTCTTTCGCAATAAAACTCGCATTTGCCCGACGGTGTTGGGAAATCGCCTTTGGCAAATGGCGCAGAGGGCATTTGCAGCTTGACCCAGCCGGCTTCTTTTACCTTGGCCCAGTCGTAGCCGGGCGCGGTTTTACTTTCCGGATTAAATGCCTGCGCAGCGAGATCGTCGTCGCTGTCTGAAAAGCAGGCCTCGGAAAACCCCATTTTGGCGGCCAACAGCCTAAAAATCTCGCTATTCGGTTTTGCCTCACCAAGCGGCTTTATCGCGGCGTTGTTTGCCACGATGTATAAGTGTCCATACGTGGCGTGTACATCGACATGCTCGAGCTGAGTTGTAGCAGGCAAGAGTATGTCCGCATAGTCTGCAGTATCGGTTTTGAAATGCTCGAGTACCACGGTAAATAGGTCTTCGCGCGCGAATCCCCGTACTACCTTGGCAGATTCCGGCGCTACCGCCACTGGGTTGGCGTTATAGACGATCACCGTCGATAGCTTGGGGCCGAACTCTGTCGATGCTTCTCGCAGCAGGTCGTCACCGATGGTGCTCATATTGATGGTACGACTTTGCCGCGAAGGCGCTTGCGGCATTAAGTCTGGTCGCTCCAGTAACTGCGTTTGCTTTGGAAAGCTGTCGCCTGAGGAAAGCAAGACACCGCCAGCCGGCTGGCGCCATGCCCCGACTAAAGCGGGCAGGCAGGTGATATTGCGAACCGCCATGCCACCGCCATGACTCCGCTGCACACCATAGTTCAGCCGAATGGCAACTGGCGCACCCTGTTGCGCCATCGTGCCGTACAAGCTCGCCAGCATTTCAAGCTGATCGACGCTGATTCCGCAGGTAATTGCAACCCGCTCCGCATCCCATTCGGCGACCCGTTGTTTCAATTGATCAAAGCCTAGGGTGTATTGCGTGATGTAATCATGATCAAGCAGATTGTCTCGAATCAGAATGTGCATGATGCCGAGCGCGAGGGCGCTGTCAGTACCCGGCAAGGGGGCAATATGGTGCTGACATTTTTCTGCGGTCAGTGAGCGATAGGGGTCGATCGCAACCAGTATGGCGCCACGCCGCTTGGCCTCTTGCGCTCGCATCCAGAAGTGCAAGTTGGAACCAATGGGATTGCCTCCCCAGATAATGATCAGCTTGGCGTTCTCGAACTGCTCGGTGTCCGTGCCGATTTTTGCACCCAGGGTATACCGATATCCGACACTTCCGGCAGACGAGCAGATCGTTCGGTCGAGCTTTGAAGCACCAAGCCGATTAAAAAATCGCATCGCCATTGATTCACCTTGCACGACGCCCATGGTTCCTGCGTAGCTATAGGGCAGGATCGCACGCGGGTCTTTGGCCACTTCTGTCTTCAAGTGATCTGCGATACTCGTGAGTGCTTCGTCCCAGCTTATTCGCTCGAATTGTCCACTTCCCTTCGGACCGATTCGTTTCATCGGATGCAGCAGGCGCTCGGGATGGTAAGTCCGCTCTAGGTAGCGCGAGACCTTGGTACACAAAACACCTGCTGTATTCGGGTGGTCGGGATCGCCCTTGATTTCGACGGCTGTATCACCCTCGACAGTCACCAGCATGGCGCAGGTATCGGGGCAGTCATGCGGACAGGCCGCGCGGATGGTCCGGGTGTGCATGAATTTTAGGCAGGATAAGATTATCTATTCGGCAAGCTGTACAGTGGCCGGGCTAAGGTTAATATTACACATGCTTTCTGTCACAACATCCTTCCACTTTTTCAAAGAACGCCATGAAGCTGATTGAACCCATCCTGCAGTTTCACGACGAGCTCAAGCAAATCCGTCGCACGATTCACGCCCACCCAGAGCTCGCGTACGAAGAGACGCAGACTGCACAACTGGTGGCGCAGCAGTTGGAGGCTTGGGGCATCCCTGTTATTCGTGGACTTGGGGGAACAGGCGTCGTTGGCGTCATTCGCGCCGGGAGCAGTTCGCGTGCGGTTGGCCTACGTGCAGATATGGATGCACTGCCACTGCAGGAACATAATCAATTCCCACACCGCTCGCAGCATGACGGGAAAATGCACGCCTGTGGCCACGACGGACACACTGCGATGCTACTTGGGGCTGCGCATTATCTTTCGCAACATCGGGATTTTGACGGGACGGTTTATGTCATCTTCCAACCCGCTGAAGAAGGCCGTGGTGGCGCCAAGGCGATGATGGATGACGGACTTTTCGAGCAATGTCCGATGGAAGCTGTGTTTGGTATGCACAACTGGCCGGGCATGCGCGCAGGAACTATGGGCGTTGTCCCAGGGCCAATGATGGCCTCCTCCAATGAGTTCGAATTGACGATCCATGGCAAAGGCTCACATGCAGCCCAACCGCACCGGGCGGTTGATCCGGTGATGGTCGCGGTACAGATTGCACAAAGTTGGCAGACCATTGTCTCGCGCAATGTAAGCCCGTTAGATTCCGGTGTGCTGTCGATTACTCAGATTCATACGGGTAGCGCGACCAACATCGTGCCTGATTCGGCGTCGATGATCGGTACAGTAAGGACGTTCACGCTGCCGGTGCTGGACCTGATCGAACAGAGAATGCGCGATATTGCCAGCCATACCGCGGCCGCCTTTGGCGCGACGGTTGAATTTTCATTCAGCCGGAATTATCCGCCGCTGATCAATCATCGGTCAGAGACAGAATTTGCACTGAGCGTGATGGCGGATGTGGTTGGCCGCGAAGGGGCATTGTCGGATATTGAGCCGACCATGGGCTCCGAAGATTTTGCGTTCATGCTGCAAGAGAAGCCGGGCTGCTATGTCTTCATCGGCAATGGCGACGGCACCCATCGTGATCACGGCCATGGCCTAGGTCCTTGCAACCTTCATAATCCGAGCTACGACTTTAATGATGATTTGCTACCCATCGGCGCAAGCTACTGGGTGCAATTGGCGAAACGCTTCCTGAGCGAATCACCGGCAAGTCAAACCAATTAATTGCTCGCACAATTGACTCTGATGATTAAGCTATCCGCTCTCACTTGATGGATACTGTTCCACTGTGGTTACAAATCGTTGCGCTGGTCGGACTAGTTTGTTGCTCGGCTTTTTTTTCGATCTCAGAAACCGCTCTGATGGCACTGAACCGCCATCGGATAAAGCATCTCGCACGTCGAGGTTCCCGACTGGCGCAAACTACCCTTTGGTTGCTGGATCATACCGACCGCATGCTGTCGCTGATCCTGATCGGCAACACCCTGATTAATGCGCTGATCACCGCACTGGTGACCTCGATTGCGATTTCTGCATTCGGCAATAATCAGGAAGTCATTACGATCGCAACCGCGATTGTGGCGTTCTTTCTGATTGTGTTCGCCGAAATCACGCCCAAAGTGATCGGCGCAACCTATCCAGAAAGAATCGCGCTCCCGGCGTCTTTCCTGATCAAGCCGCTGATATTCATTGGCAAGCCGGCGATTTGGTTTGTGAATTTATTTGTGCGTGGCTTGTTATCAATGCTGCGCATTCGCACTGGCACCGGCGTGCGAGATATGCGCATATCACCCGATGAATTACGCTCGATGGTGATGGAAAGTGGTAATTTTATTCCAGTCAAACATAAAAGCATCTTGCTAAACCTGTTTGATCTTGAGCGCGTAACTGTCGAAGATGTGATGACTCCGCGGTCGCAAGTCGAGTCATTGAATTTATCGGTGCCGGTAGATGAGATCAAGCATCAGCTCACCACCTGCTATCACAATAAGTTATTGGTGCACGAAGGTGAGATCAACAAGATCGTTGGCATCCTGCATGTGCGTAAGGCGATGGCCCTACTGAATCAGGTAGATGAACTGACTATCGACCATTTCAGAGAATTGTTAACACCGCCTTATTTCATCCCGCCTGAAACGGATCTATTTACTCAGCTTCAGTATTTTCAGGAGAATCAGGAGCGCCTTGCTGTCATTGTTGATGAATATGGCGAAGTGCAAGGGCTGGTTACGCTAGATGACATTATTGAAGAGATGGTCGGCGAGTTTACGACATCAACGCCGGGGGCGACGCGTGCCGATCAGTTTGCTTGGGATAAGAAAGGCGAGTGCCTGTTGGAAGGCTCGATCTCGTTGCGGGATGTGAATAAACGGCTGGATTTGAATCTGCCGATTGACGGACCCAAAACACTGAATGGCCTGTTACTGGAACTACTACAAGAAATCCCCGAGGCATCGGTGTGCCTGAAGATCTCGGGCTGTGTCATCGAGATTGTTCAAGTACAGGAACAAGTGATCAAGATGGTGAAGCTGTATCGACCGAGTTGACGGTGCCATTGTTAGTTGACTGCGCCTTGTTACCCCTTTTGTTGCCAAATTACGTCAAAACGACGAGAAGCTATTGCTGATATCACGGTTCCAGCTTCTCAAGCATACCTAAACTCAGCATCTTTAAACTAGCTTCACGCATGATGCGCGCGATTTATTCGCTGACGACCCATGCGCCCGACTCCCGCCTCACCCTCTGCTCCTTCCGGCCTGCCGCGCGCGCTGCTGCAAGCGGGCAAACTGAGCCAGCAACAGATCGATGCGCTCCAACGTGATGCCAGTAACGAACGCATTCCCTTCATCGACCATCTGATCCGTAGTGGCGAGATGGATGCCAAGGCCCTCGCCTTGTTTTGTGCCACACATTTCGGTTGCCCTCTACTAGACCTCGGTGCACTGGATAATCAGGCGCTACCGAAAAACATTATTGATGACCGTCTGATGCAGTCGCAGCGGGTGGTAGTACTCGCCAAGCGTGCGAATAAAGTCTCTGTTGCCATCGCCGATCCGACGCAGACGCAGGCACTGGATCAGGTCAAGTTTCGGACTGGCTTATCGGTTGAACCGGTGGTGGTGTTGCTGCCGCAACTAACCGAGTTAATCGCGAAGTTATCGCAAAGCACAGAGCAAAACCTATCAGAATTGATCGGTGATGATCTCGATAGCGTGGCCTTGGTCGATGAGGGCACTCATTCAGACACCCCAACAAGCGAGATTGACGACGCTCCAGTCGTCCGATTCCTGCAAAAAATTCTGACTGATGCGATCAATATGGGCGCCTCGGATTTGCACTTCGAGCCATTCGAAAAGTTTTATCGCATTCGTTTTCGTATTGACGGTGTGCTGCGTGAGATTTCACAGCCGCCACTCGCCATCAAAGAGAAACTCGCCTCGCGTATCAAGGTCATCTCGCGGCTGGATATCTCTGAAAAGCGCGTACCGCAAGACGGCCGCATGAAACTCTCCGTATCCGGCACGCGCAGCATTGATTTTCGGGTGTCGACACTACCGACACTTTTCGGTGAAAAAATCGTGATGCGGATTCTCGACGGTAGTCAGGCGCAGCTCGGTATTGAAGCACTGGGCTACGATCCCGACCAAAAAGCGTTGCTGCTTGACGCGATTCACCGCCCCTATGGCATGGTGTTGGTGACGGGCCCCACCGGCTCCGGCAAGACCGTGTCGCTCTATACCTGCCTGAATATTCTGAACAAGCCGGGCATCAACATCGCCACGGCTGAAGACCCGGCAGAAATCAATCTTCCCGGTATTAACCAAGTCAATATCAACGAGCGCGCTGGCCTTACTTTTCCGGTCGCGCTACGCGCATTCCTGCGGCAAGACCCGGACATTGTGATGGTGGGCGAGATTCGTGATCTTGAGACGGCGGATATCGCCATCAAGGCAGCGCAAACCGGTCACATGGTGTTCTCGACCCTACACACCAACGACGCGCCCTCAACGCTGACTCGACTACTGAACATGGGCGTGGCGCCTTTCAATATCGCGTCTGCAGTCAGTCTGATCACCGCGCAGCGCTTGGCGCGACGACTGTGCAGTTGCAAACAACCCGAACCGATTGCTGTCGACGCGTTTTTAGCAGCTGGTTTTGCGGAAACCGACCTGAGTGGCTGGACACCCTATCGTGCAGTGGGCTGTGAGCGCTGCAATGGTAGTGGCTACAAGGGGCGAGTAGGGGTGTACCAGGTGATGCCGATATCAGAAGCGATCGAGGCCATCATCCTTGCTCAAGGCACCGCACTGGAGATCGAGGCGCAGGCGAAGCGGGAAGGTGTCAGAACCTTACGGGAGGCAGGACTGATGAAAGTGAAGCAAGGCTTAACCAGTTTGGATGAAATTTTAGGGTGCACCAATGCCTGAGCTAGCTACCCCAGTTGCTAAAAAATCGCGGCCTACCGAGCAAACATTTTCTTGGCAAGGCCTTGATCGATTACAACGCACCACCAGCGGAGAGATCCGCGCCGATAGCGCGCCCGCTGCCAAGCTGCAGCTACGTCGGCAAGGTATACAGGTCACGGCCATCAAGAAAAAACAATCGCCACGCGCGCGCAAGATCAGCGAAAAAGATCTGTGCATGTTTACTCGCCAGCTCGCCACCATGATGAAAGCCGGCGTGCCTTTGCTACAGTCCTTTGACATCGTCGCACGCGGACATGCCAATCCTGCGGTAACCCGACTGCTGCTGGATATTCGTGCCGATGTTGAGACCGGTACCAGTTTGTCGCAGGCCTTCAAACGCTACCCTCAGTATTTCGACAAGCTGTTCTGCAATTTGGTCAACGCGGGTGAGCAAGCGGGTATTCTGGAAGACCTGCTTGCACGGCTTGCCACCTACAAAGAAAAAACGCTGGCCCTCAAAGGCAAGATCAAGTCAGCCATGTTCTATCCGGTGGCGGTATTGGCCGTAGCGGTGATTGTGACGGCGGTGATCATGATCTGGGTAGTACCTTCATTCAAAAGCGTGTTCGAAAGCTTTGGTGCCGAGCTGCCATTGCCTACGTTATTCGTGATCTGGCTCTCGGATCAGTTTGTCACCTACTGGCCGGTCGTGTTTGGTGGCACGGCGATCGGTGCTTTTTTGTTTGTCCGAAGCTGGAAGCGTTCATACGCCATGCAGGCGGCCACAGATCGCCTGCTACTGAAGCTACCGGTGTTCGGGCCGGTGATCATGAAAGCCGTGGTAGCGCGCTGGACGCGTACGCTGGCCACGATGTTCTCGGCGGGTGTGCCGTTGGTAGAATCACTGGACTCGGTCGGCGGCGCCTCAGGTAATGCGGTGTACCATGAGGCGACGCAAAAAATTGCATTGTCAGTCGCCAGTGGCACCTCACTCGCTGTAGCAATGCAACAGGTGCAGGTATTCCCTGCAATGGCAACGCAAATGGCAGCGATCGGTGAGGAGTCGGGTTCTCTGGATGAAATGCTGCGCAAGGTCGCAGAATTCTACGAAGAAGAAGTCGACGCCGCAGTGGCATCGTTGTCGTCGCTCATGGAGCCCATCATCATGGTGTTCCTCGGCGGCTTGATTGGAGGATTAGTCATCGCCATGTATCTGCCGATTTTCAAGCTGGGTTCGGTGGTCTGATGGACTCACTGCTCGCGGCGTTGATCGACGCGCCACCTGGTATCGCACTCACGACCTTGTGCTGGATGCTCATCGGCTTGGTGGTGGGTAGCTTTTTGAATGTCGTGATCCATCGCATACCGGTGATGCTCCAGCGCGAGACCGATAACTTCATCGCGATCGAGCGCGATGAGCCGGAACCTCATAACGGTCATTACAACCTGGTGTTCCCGCGCTCAGCCTGCCCGGCCTGCGGCCATTCGCTCACGGCCGCTGACAACATTCCGCTGATTAGTTGGGTCTGGCTGCGCGGTCGATGTCGCTACTGCCGCGCGCCGATCTCGGCGCGCTATCCCTTGGTCGAGCTGCTGACGGCGCTGCTGTCTGGCTTTGTGGTGTGGCGCTTGGGCAGCGACGTAAACGGATTAGCAGGCTTGCTGCTGGTCTGGACTATGCTCGCACTCGCCTTTATTGATCTGGCTACCCAGTTCCTGCCAGACGATCTCACCCTGCCGCTGCTCTGGGTTGGCTTGCTATTCAACTTGTCTGCCACTTTCACGCCGCTACCCGATGCGGTGATTGGTGCTGCGGCGGGTTATCTGTTGCTGTGGCTGGTGTACTGGGGCTATCGCTTGGTCACCGGTAAGGAGGGTATGGGCTATGGCGACTTCAAATTATTAGCCGCGCTCGGTGCCTGGCTAGGCTGGACGATGTTGCCGCTGATTGTGCTGCTCTCCTCCGCGGTCGGCGCGCTGGTCGGCGTGATGCTGATTCTGCTGCGCGGGCATCAGCGTGATGAGCCGATCCCATTCGGGCCCTTCCTTGCACTCGCGGGATTCATTGCGCTGCTCTATGGTCAGGAGATCATGGATCTTTGGATGACCGCGAGCCATTCATGAGCATCGACAGTTTTTCAATCGGGCTAACCGGTGGCATCGGGAGCGGTAAGTCGTTGGTAGCGGACTTGTTCGCCGCACAAGGTGCCGCCGTGATCGACACCGATCAGATCGCGCATCAACTCACCGCAGCTGGCGGCCTGGCGATGCCGCTGATCCAAAAAAGCTTCGGAGATGCATTTTTAACAAGAGATGGTGCGCTCGACCGCTTGCGTATGCGCGAGCATGTATTCACCCATGCTGCGGCGCGACAGCAACTTGAAAAAATCCTGCATCCCCTGATCGCACAAGAAACCGAAGCTGCGGCGCGGCGCAGTGATGGCGACTACCTCGTATTCGTCGTGCCTTTGCTCGTTGAATCAGGGCGTTGGGTCGATCGCGTCGATCGCGTGCTGGTAGTTGACTGCCCTGAGGCGATGCAAATCGAGCGGGTCCAAGCCCGTAATCAGTTTTCAGTTGCACAAGTCGAAGCCATCATGGCGACTCAGGTGCAGCGCAGCGAAAGGCTGGCGGTGGCACATGACGTGATTGTCAATGATGGCCCGCGTGAGGCGGTTGCCGCCGCCGTCGAGCGGCTGCACAAAGAATATCTGGTGCTAGCCGCAAAAAAACGAGCAGGAGGTTTGTAATTTCCCGCTGCTTCAGTCAGAATCTGTGAAAATTTTCTGGTTAATCCTCGGGGAAATTCCTTGACCGTCTACGAATACCCTTTCAACGAGCGTATTCGCACGCTTCTTCGACTTGAGGATCTGTACGAGAAGTTCAGTTTCTTCATTCAGCACGACCACCCGCTACAGCATCATGTCGCGCTCGCGACGATTTACGAGATGCTGGAGGTTTCCGGGCGCGCCGATCTGAAATCCGATCTGCTGCAAGAGCTCGAACGTCAAAAGCAGACCTTGCTTGGCTTCAAGGCCAACCCAAATGTCGAGGTATCTCGCCTTGATGCCATTCTGGCCGAGATCGAAAAAACCAGTGCCGCATTGCTCGGCCTGCAAGGTAGAACGGGGCAGCATATTCGCGAAAACGAGTGGCTGATGAGTATTCGCGGCCGCACCATTATTCCGGGTGGCGCCTGCGAGTTTGATCTTCCTTCTTACCATGCGTGGCAGTCGCAGCCTGCCGAGCAGCGTCGCAGCGACATCATGGGTTGGTTCGGTCCGCTTGAGCCGCTATTCTCAGCCATCAATATCGTGCTGCGACTCCTGCGCGAATCTGGGCGTGCAACACAAATCGTCGCTATTGCGGGCAGCTTTCAGCAGATGCTGCAAGGTCGCACGTATCAGATGCTACGCGTTCATATCGATGAAAAACTCGGGGCCATTCCCGAAATCTCCGCCAATAAATATGTGCTGTGGATACGCTTTACGACGCAGGGCGGCGACATGAAACCAAAACCCTTCGAAGGCGATGTGCCGTTCGATCTGACACTCTGTAATTTCTGATTAGCCTAGACTGATGGTCGCCGTCGTTGATTGCCCTACCTGCAGCACCAAGGTCGAGTGGCGTGCCGAGAATGCGTATCGCCCCTTTTGCTCTGCGCGCTGCAAACAAATTGATTTAGGCGCGTGGGCAGAAGAAAAATACAAAATCCCGGGTGCGTCACCGGAAGAAGAACAAGAACCTGACGGCCCTGCGCACTAGGGCGCTTTAGCGCTAGTGGCTGTTCTCCGCAAACCGCAGCTGATCCAACCAGACCAACAAGGGAATCGTCGCCGGCAGAATCGGCTCGAGTTGCAGTTGCCCTTGCCAGGCGAGTTGCTGCCCTTCCAGCGCACGCGGCTCGCCCTGCCATTCACGACTGATGAAAAAATGCAGCCGAACATGGGCATGTGGATAAACATGCTCGACGCCGCACCATGGCTCGGCAGAGATGATTCGCACACCAATCTCTTCAGCGAATTCGCGCTTTAGCGCATCGAGTATCGCCTCACCCGTTTCGACTTTACCGCCCGGGAATTCCCAGTAACCTGCATATGGTTTACCGGCGGGACGAGAGCCGAGTAACACGTCACCATTCGGCTTCATCAGAATACCAACCGCGACATCGATTGGTGGCGCAGCGTCGCTCATGGCGGGTGATTAAGGTTGAGTGGGTAAGCTTGCTGAAAATTGCGCGATATCGCTCATGCGTATCGATCGCTTATCAGTCTGCGTGCTTGCCGGCCCAGTCGCGCGCGAACTGCCACGCCACCCGGCCTGAGCGCGAGCCACGTTGCAGCGCCCAGCGCAGCGCCTCGGGTTCTGCTTGTGCCCAGTGCGCATCTGGCACACCGAAATGCTTCAGCCAGTGGCGCACGATATCGAGATAATCATCTTGCCGGAACGGATAAAAAGACAACCATAAGCCAAAGCGCTCGGAGAGTGAAATCTTCTCCTCAACGGTTTCGCCCGGATGCAAATCGCCATCATCGACATGGCGATAGGTCTCGTTATCGGAAAACTTTTCCGGCAGCAGGTGACGACGGTTCGATGTTGCGTAGATCAGTACATTGTCAGACGATGCAGCGACACTACCGTCAAGCACCACCTTCAAGGCCTTGTAACCACCCTCGCCCTCTTCAAACGATAGATCGTCACAAAAAATCACGAAACGCTCAGGGCGCTCGGCGATCAGATCGACGATATCCGGCAGATCAACCAGATGTGCTTTGTCGACCTCAATCAGGCGCAGACCTTGCGCAGCAAACTTCGCGAGACAAGCCTTGATCAGCGAAGATTTACCGGTGCCACGCGCACCTGTGAGTAGTACATTGTTCGCGGGCTTACCCGTGACGAACTGATGCGTATTCTGCTCAATCGCTTCTTTTTGCTGGCTGATATTGTGCAGATCATCAAAACGAATCTCGGATACCAACTTCACCGGCTTTAGATAGCCACGACCATCACGCGGTACCCGCCAGCGAAACGCATGCGAGGCGTGCCAATCCACCTCGGCCATGGGCGAAGGCAGCAGCGGTTCAAGTCGCGCCAAGACCGCTTCAGCGCGTTGCAGGAGTTGTTCGAGTTCTTTCATGTTTAGAGATATGTGCCTCCAACACTGTTGGCAGCATTTTGACAGACTCAAACAAAGTCTTTATCAAAATGCCGGTGGCTATGCGGGGATGTCGAAGACAGTACATAACGTACGGCGAGACAGCCCCAACAACGCCAGCGGCCCAACCAGGCAAATTCTAAGAGCGGTAGTCGGCGTTAATAGAGACGTAATCATGCGACAAATCACACGTCCACACCGTCGCCGAGGCATCACCACGCCCCAGCGTGACCTTCACCGTAATCTCGGACTGCTTCATCACCCGCTGACCATCCGCTTCCTGATAATCCGGATGACGGCCGCCCTGCTTCGCTACCCAGACATCGTCGAGGTATAAATCAATCTTGCTGACATCGAGATCATCAACGCCGGCATAACCGATCGCGGCCAGGATCCGTCCGAGATTCGGGTCCGAGGCAAAGAATGCGGTTTTTACCAGCGGCGAATGGCCGATGGCGTACGCGATCTTGCGGCACTCTTCGTCGTTACGCCCCTGCTCTATGTGCAGCGTGATGAACTTAGTCGCGCCTTCACCATCCCGCACAATCAGCTGCGCCAATTCCTGTGCCAGCCAGATCACCGCAGCGGTTAGCGCTTGGTACTCATCCGACGCTTGCTCTTTAACCTCTAATTCGCCGGCGCCGGTGGCAATCAGCATGAAGGCATCATTGGTCGAGGTATCACCATCAATCGTGATGCAGTTGAACGAGGCATCCGCTGCCTGCTTCACCATGGTCTCTAATAAACCCTGCGGTACTTTGGCGTCACAGGCGATAAAGCCCAACATGGTCGCCATGTTCGGGCGAATCATGCCAGCGCCTTTGGAGATGCCGGTCAGCGTGACTTTTTTTCCCGAGATGGTCACCGTGCGCGAAGCAGCTTTCGGCAAGGTATCGGTGGTCATGATGGCTTGCGCGGCGCCGTACCAATTGCTCTCGCCAAGGTTGGCGATGGCCTGCGGCAGTCCTGCGACCACTTTGTCGACAGGTAGTGGCTCTAGAATCACACCCGTTGAAAACGGCAGCACCTGCGATGCCTCGACACCGAGCAATTGACCGAGCGCGTCGCAGGTTGATTGCGCATTGACGAGCCCCGCTGCGCCTGTGCCGGCATTGGCATTACCAGTGTTGATGACCAGCGCTGCGATCGGCTTACCCGATGCCTTTGCCTGATCAATGTGCGCCTTAGCCAGTTGGACTGGCGCGGCACAAAAACGGTTGGTCGTGAACACGCCCGCCACGGTCGCGCTCGGCGCCAGCTTCATCACCAGCAGGTCTTTACGATTTGGCTTCTTGATGCCTGCTTCTGCGTAACCTAGCGTGATACCGGGAACCGGCTTTAGCTTGGCGGGTGTAACGAGCGGGAAGTTAACGGCCATATGCGTTTTAGAATTCCTGTATCAAGCTAACTTGCCGTGACACTGTTTAAATTTCTTGCCGCTACCGCAGGGGCAGGGGTCGTTTCTACCGACCTTCGGCATCGCATTGGTGATAGTGCCAGCACCACGCGACTCATCGAGCGAGGGTGGTGCGAGCAACTCTTCAGGCGACGCTGAAGGATCGAAGTCAGCGTGCTGATAGCTCACATTTTCAAGATGCGACTGACTCAGCTGCTGCTCGGCAGCCGCGATCTCTTCCTGCGACTGTACGCGGACGGTCATGATCACGCGCACAACATCGTTACGGATCAGGTCGAGCATCTGCGCAAACAACTG
>JAIXQV010000201.1 GCA_027485535.1 Oxalobacteraceae bacterium
ATATCTGATCCGGCGTCTCTGCTGCCCGCCTTGCAGCGCACGCGCGGCCTGACCGTGGCGTTGGCGGCGCCATTGTCGGACGCCGATGCCAGTGTGCAATCGATGCCCGATGCCTCGCCGGCAAAATGGCATATGGCGCACACCACCTGGTTCTTCGAAACGTTCGTGCTGGCCAATGTGCCGGGCTATCGCATTGTTGATGGACGCTATGCCTTTCTGTTCAACCGCTATTATGAAGCGGTTGGCCCGCGCCATGCACGCGATCGCCGCGGCATGCTCACGCGGCCGACGTTGGCCGATGTGCTGGCGTGGCGCGGCCATGTTGACGATGCGCTGACGGCCGCGCTGCCGCAGCTGGACCCGGCGGCGCTCGCGCTGGTGGAACTGGGCATCAATCACGAACAACAGCATCAGGAATTGCTGCTGACCGATATCCTTGATCTGTTTGCCGCCAATCCGCTGGAACCGGCCTATGTGGCCGCGGCGCCCATCAGCCCGCCGGCGCGCGCCCGCGATTGGGAGAACCATGCTGGCGGCATCGTGCGGATCGGCCATGCGGGCAGCGATTTTGCCTTTGATTGCGAGGGGTCGGCGCACGACGTGCTGCTGCGCCCCTGGCAACTGGCCAGCACGCTGGTGACCAACGCCGAATGGCAGGCCTTCATCGATGATGGCGGCTATGCTGATCCGCGGTTGTGGCTGTCGGATGGCTGGGCCTGGGTGCAGCGCAATGGGATCACGGCGCCACTGCGCTGGCAGGCCGGCGCCAATGGCTGGACCAGCATGACACTGGCCGGGCGGCAGCCGCTGGCACCGCACGCGCCGGTAACGCACATCAGCCATTATGAAGCCGATGCCTTTGCCGCCTGGGCCGAGGCACGGCTCCCCACCGAAGCCGAATGGGAGGTGGCAGCCCAAAATCATGACGCGGCAGCCGGCAACCAACTGGACAGCGCGGCCGCCGTGCAGCCGACGGGCGCCAGCGCCGGGCTGTTCGGCGATTGCTGGCAATGGACGGCCTCGGCCTTTCTGCCCCACCCCGGCTTCCGCCCGGCGCCAGGCGCGGTGGGCGAGTATAACGGCAAGTTCATGAGCGGGCAGATGGTGCTGAAAGGCGCCAGCTGCGCCACGCCGCGTGGCAGTTCGCGGGCCAGCGTGCGCAATTTCTTCGCAGCCCATCAACGCTGGCAATTCACCGGCCTGCGCCTCGCAAGGGATGCCTGACATGTACGAAGCTGCAGGACCGGGCGCTGTCCCAGATGTTGCTGATGCCTTCGAACGGGCCGTGCTGACCGGGCTGGCCCAGCCGCAAAAGGTCATTCCGGCCCGGTTTTTCTATGATGAAGCCGGATCGGCGCTGTTTGAAGCGATCACGCAGCTGCCCGAATATTATCCCACTCGCACCGAAGCCGCGATTCTGGCCGAACAGGCAGCGGCCATCGCGGCGGCGGTCGGGCCAGGGCAGGCGGTGGTGGAATTTGGCTCGGGTTCATCGGCAAAAACCCCGCTGCTGCTGCGGCCGCTGCATGCGGCGGCCTATGTGCCGGTGGACATTTCGGGCGAATTTCTGAACCAATCGGCCGCCGCGCTGGCCTTGCAGTTTCACGAATTGCCAATCCTGCCGGTGGTCGCCGATTTCACCCGCAGCTTTGCGCTGCCGGCGCTTGTGGCCGCGCTGCCAAAGCTGGGGTTTTTCCCCGGCTCCACCATCGGCAACCTGGCCCCCGGCGCGGCGATCGATCTGCTGCGCGGCTTTGCCGGGCTGCTGGGCCCGCAAAGCTGGCTGGTGATCGGCTTTGATCTGGCACCGGGCGCCGGCAAATCCGTGGCCACGCTGGAGGCGGCCTATGACGATGCCGCCGGCGTCACCGCCGCCTTCAACTGCAACCTGCTGCACCGCATCAACCGCGAACTGGGCGGCACCGTGCGCGTGGACGATTTTGCCCACCGCGCCATCTGGAATGCCGAACTCGGTCGTATCGAGATGCACCTGCTCGCCCGCCGCGAAACGATGTTCACCGCCGCCGGGCAGACCTTCCGCCTGACCGCGGGTGAGACCATCCACACCGAAAACAGCCACAAATGGACGCCGCCTGAAATCCGGCTGATGGCCCATGCCAGCGGCTGGACACCGATGCACGCCTGGACCGACAGCGCCGGCCGCTTCGCCGTGCAGCTGTGGCGGCATCACGATGGCGCCCTGCAGCCCTGAACCATACGTCCCCACCGCCGCTGTAGGTTACAAAGGTTACAGATTCTTCCACATGCGCGTGCGCGTCTGGAAGCGATCAATCGTGGAAAGAGCATCCGGGCGGGCCGGACGCCGAGGTTAACCCGCCAGCGCCCTGTAGGACAGCGTCCCGATCTGCGCTCTGCAACGAGGGAAGGAAGGGAGCCTCCGGCGGGCAGGGACGCAGTCCCTGCACCCGTTTGTTTTGGGGACGGCCGCTATTTCGAGAATGTCCCCTTATGCTCGAAACTGGGTATGGTCTTTGGTATGTTCAGTAGTACATCTTGCCGGCTATTGTGTTTTGATTTCAGATTGGACATATTAGGTATCGTTCCCAAATACACAGTCTAGCGTGGTTCGTCATAGACGAATTGATTTTACATGATGCTTTCATGGAGAGCGACGATGGCGGTTGAACCGAAGAGCAGCGATAAAGAGCGGTTTAAACTGCCTGGTTCTTCGCTCGACGAAATCTTCAAAGTCGTACAAGGCTATGCTACTTTTGGCAAAGCGGCGTCTTTAACGGAGATTTCAAAAGTTACTAGCATGAATTCAACTATTATCAGTAGAAATGTTGGATTCTTACTTTCATTAAACATACTCGAGGGCGGGCAAAATAAACTAGCGACTGAAATCGGTAAGAAACTTGGTCTGGCGTTGATGCATAATATGCCTGAAGAGGTCGAATCAATTCTAGCTGACATAATTTCAGACAACGAGTTTCTCAAAAACATACTAGCTGCCGTGCGAATCCGGAAAGGGATGGACGATTCGGCATTGCGAGCGCACATTGCCTATAGCGCAGGTCTCTCCAAAACTGGATCGACCACCACAGGGACGGGTGCGGTTGTCGATTTGTTGAAGCGGTCAGGCAATCTGAAGGTTGAAGACGGAAAGCTTGTCGTTAGTGCCCCGATTGCGCGACCGACTAGCGTCGAATCCCCGGTTTTCCAGGAAAGGCCTGATCCGGTTTCGGTTAACAGGGTCGTGCGCACGATAGAGGCAAATTCGCCATTTGCGATCTCAATCAAGATTGAGGTGCAATGTAGCCCTGAAGATCTTGATGACCTTGGCCTTAAGCTGCGGAAGTTGGTTGATGATTTCTCTAAACAGGATGAGCACGACGCCAGCGGCGAGGAGTGATCGGTGCCCCGTTCATTTTTTCAGGCCACGGCAGAGCAAGTTGTCATCGTCTCTGAGGCCATAGTAGCTCTGGGTGGAAGTGATGCGGCAGCCGTTGCGCTTTATAGCGACCTGCCTCAAGCGACTGTTGAAGGAGCACTGAAACTTGCAGCAGACATGGGTTTGGTGGTTGAAAATGCGGGGCATTTTACAAATGTAAGCCCTCTCTGCAAACTGCTGAGGACGCCTCAAGACAGCGAAAAGGCTGCAATCCTTCGTGTAACTATTGAATCGTATGAACCATTTATTATCTTTCGTGAAGAATTAGAAGCTACCGCCGACGTAACTGTTGCAGCGCAGCGGACAAAGGCCCGACTTGATCTGGATCTCCACCGTGAGCAGGTCAAGGAGACACTACTTAATATTGCTACATATAGCGGCGCGCTAAAGGCTGGTCATGGCAATAGCTATGAACGCGACGCAAAAGGCCTTTCTGCAATTCTGGATGAACTGTCAGCCGGCAGTCGTGAAGTAGCTGAGGCCACTCTTACTATCCGAACTGAACTTGGGACTGATGCTGCAAATCAAGTAGACCACAATCAAGTTATCCTTCCACTGGTAGCTGGTTTGCGTCATGCGTCTGCAGGCTCTGGTCGAGAAGCGGTATTGCAGGCGGGTATTGCCATAGAGAGTTTTATTGTTTGGTTTTCCCACCAATGTACAGGAAACATTGCAGGTGCTAATGGTATAAATGCGAAGATCGATCGACTTGTTGCCGACAGCAAAGTTCCTAAAAAACTTCAGAATGTGAGTAAGTATCTAGGGCATGTGAGAAATGCTGCAGATCATGGTAACGATGCTGATATCGGCGCCCCTTGGGACATTCTTCCTGAAACTGGCCGTAATTACGTTTTTGTTGCCGCAGTGTTTATCAAATCAATGGTTGGCCATTTGGCCGGCCGACACGATGTGTAAAGCCGTTGGGAGTCAACAGCGCGGCGCGGATTTTCAAAAGGACATTCTACAGCGGGAGCCCGGATCAAATCCGGGGTGATGTGTAGCGATTAAGGACCACCCCAGAACAAACGGGTGCAGGGTCCGCGACCCTGCCCGCCGGAGGCCCCTCTTACTTCAACCTCAGTTGTCATCCCCCATCCGCAAGGCCGCGATGAACGCTTCCTGCGGGATGTCCACATTGCCGTACTGCCGCATCCGCTTTTTGCCTTCTTTCTGCTTGTCCAGCAGTTTGCGTTTGCGGGAGGCGTCGCCGCCGTAGCATTTGGCGGTGACGTCTTTGCGCAGGGCGGCGATGGTTTCGCGGGCGATGACTTTGCCGCCGATGGCGGCCTGGATCGGGATTTTGAA
>JAIXQV010000216.1 GCA_027485535.1 Oxalobacteraceae bacterium
ATTTTATAGGTAATCTTCTCGTTACGCAAATCAGCCTGTACGCGCAGCCCCGCTTTGCGCAGTTTTGTTGTTACTTCTTGTACATAATCAGCTTGGGCGTCGGAAATATTCAACACCGACACCTGCACCGGCGACAACCACAGCGGCATGGCGCCCGCATAGTGTTCGATCAGGATGCCGATGAAACGTTCCAGCGAACCCACGATCGCGCGGTGCAGCATGATCGGCACCTGGCGCGTGTTGTCCACAGCCACGTATTCGGCACCCAGACGGCCCGGCATCGACGGATCGATCTGCACGGTACCCACTTGCCACGCGCGGCCCAGGCTATCCTTCAGGTGGTATTCGATCTTCGGACCGTAGAACGCACCCTCGCCCGGCAATTCCGTCCATTCCACGCCACAGGCGCGCAGGGCCGAACGCAAGGATTCCTCGGCGAAATCCCACGATTCTTCCGTGCCGATGCGGTTATCGGGACGCAAGGCCAGTTTCACGTCGATATTCGTGAAGCCGAACGCCGTGTACACGTCCATCGCCTGCTGGTGGAACGCCGTCACTTCGCCGGCGATCTGCTCTTCCAGGCAGAAGATGTGGCCATCATCCTGCGTAAAGCCGCGCACGCGCATCATGCCGTGCAAGGCGCCCGATGGTTCGTTGCGGTGGCATTGGCCGAATTCGCCGTAGCGCAATGGCAAGTCGCGGTAGCTGCGCATGCCATTGTTGAAAATCTGGATATGACCAGGGCAATTCATCGGCTTCAGCGCATAGGCGCGGTTTTCAGATTCCGTGATGAACATGTTTTCACGGTAATTATCCCAGTGACCGGTCTTTTCCCACAGGCCACGGTCGAGAATCTGCGGCGCCTTGACTTCCTGGTAGCCGTTGTCTTGATACACATGGCGCATGTACTGCTCAACTTGCTGCCAAATTGTCCAGCCCTTCGGGTGCCAGAAAATCAGCCCCGGCGCCTCATCTTGGAAGTGGAATAAATCAAGTTGTCGCCCTAGCTTACGATGGTCGCGCTTCTCGGCTTCCTCCAGCATGTGAAGGTAGGCCTCCTGATCTTCTTTTTTCGTCCAGGCGGTGCCGTAAATCCGCTGCAGCATTTCATTCTTTGAATCGCCACGCCAGTAAGCGCCGGCCAGCTTCATCAGTTTGAATACTTTCAGCTTACCGGTAGAGGGTACGTGCGGCCCACGGCACAGGTCCGTGAACTGCCCTTCCGAGTACAGCGAGACATCTTCATTCGCTGGAATCGAGGCGATGATCTCTGCTTTGTAGTGCTCGCCGATCGACTTGAAGTAAGCCACCGCATCGTCGCGCGGAATCACCTTGCGCTCGACGGGCTCGTCTTTCTTCGCCAGATCGGCCATCTTTTTTTCAATTGCCTCGAGGTCCTCGGGGGTGAACGGACGCTTGTAGGAAAAATCGTAGTAAAAGCCGTTGTCGATGACCGGGCCAATCGTCACCTGCGCATCGGGGAATAGCGATTTGACGGCATACGCGAGCAAGTGCGCGGTGGAGTGGCGAATCACCTCCAGACCATCGGCATCTTTGTCGGTGACAATCGCCAAATCCGAATCGCGATCGATCAGGAAAGACGTGTCAACCAGCTTGCCGTCGACCTTGCCGGCGAGTGCGGCTTTGGCGAGACCAGCGCCAATGGATGCGGCAACCGCAGCCACAGTGACAGGCGCGTCAAACTGACGCTGCGAGCCATCGGGAAGTCGGACTGAAACCATGGATGCTCCTTAGGAGAGTGTCGCGGCCCATGCCGCAGACGAAAAAAAACGCGGACCAGCCGCGTTTTTCTATGCAAGAAGACGGACTAGCAGAAGATAAATGTCGCCAAGCTGCTAGTTCGCGGTGTCATAACCGTATCGCCTTTCTCGCTCTTACAGATAATTACTGCGGTGTGTTGGTAGGCACGATTGGACTCGAACCAACGACCCCTACCATGTCAAGGTAGTGCTCTAACCAGCTGAGCTACGCGCCTAAAGAAACGAGATTATAGCCATCTTTGTATCCTGCCGCCAAGAACGGCTTGAGGAAATATCGTTGACTCGGTCGCAGTTCCGAAATCAGCACTGTGCACGGGTTAAGCGCGCCGGGGCGGTTGGCAGTCGCTTAAACGGTGTCGCAGACCCATAACGCATTGGAATTGGGGTTGGGGTTGACATTAGCTATTTGATATCCGCCCTTAAACTGGCTTCAGGGCTGATTCAGACGCGCTTCACCTCGGCCACGCCCTTGACCTCGGCGATCACCTTCATCGCGCGCTGTAATTGTTCAGTGGAGGCTATTTCACCCGTGAACGACATGAAGGCTTGTCCTTTGCTGCTGCGAGTCGATACACCAATCACATTGATTTTTTCGCGCAGAAAAATATCGGAGATATCGCGCAGGAGACCTTGCCGGTCTTGCGCAAGCACGAACACATCAACCGGGTAAACCGTGTCACTAACCAAATCGCCCCAGGTGCTTTGCACCATGCGCTCAGGGGCGCGCAGCACCATCTGCGACAAGTTCTTGCAACTCGCACGATGTATCGAGATACCCTTGCCACGCGTGATGAAGCCAACGATGGGATCGGGCGGCGCGGGTTTGCAGCAGCTCGCCATCTGGGTTAACAGCCCCTCTGTACCTAAAATCAGCACGCCCGCTTTGCCACCTTGGGTCACGCTTGATGCGCGGCTCTTACGCGTTAGCTGGCTCTCGTCATCGGGCGTAGTGCGATCTTGCGCATCGCCGTGCAGCGCCTGCTCGACTACACGCAAGCTAAACCGCTCGCTGCCAACCGCAAGCAACATGTCCTCTAACTTCGCAAACCCCAAGCGATGCGCAAGATCGTCCAGGTTGACCGCAGTCTTTCCTTCGCGCTGCAAGGTCTTGTCGAGCAAAGCGCGGCCCTGCGCCAAGGTCTGCGCCTGCTCGATCGCATTGAACCAGGCACGAATCTTTGAGCGCGTGCGCGGGCTGGCGGTGTACCCGTCGGAAAGCCAATCGCGAGAGGGTCCTGCGGTACCCATCGCCACCGCCTCGCCTTTGGCGGTGATGATGTCGACGGTTTGCCCATTTTTCAGGACGGTGTTGAGCGGCACCATCGTTCCATTGACTCGGGCACCGCGGCAGCGGTGGCCGACGTCACTGTGTAACTGGTATGCAAAATCAATCGGCGTGGCGCCCATCGGCAACTCGATCAATCTACCCTGCGGCGTCAGCACATAAATACGGTCGTTGATGGAAGCTGCCTTCAGCTGCTCGACCCACTGTCGCTCACTATCTTCCTGACCGACCACGGTGTCGGTGATCTCGCTTTTCCAGCTCAGCAGCTGCCTCAACCAAGCGATTTTTTGGTCATACGTATCATCGTGTGCGTTGCCTGTACCTTCTTTGTAGCGCCAATGTGCTGCAACACCAAACTCAGCAAAGCGATGCATTTGCTGAGTACGAATCTGCACCTCAAGCGTGCGGCCGTCATCGGCCTCGACTACCGTGTGCAGTGACTGATAACCATTCGACTTTGGGCGTGCGATGTAATCATCGAACTCCTCGGCGATCGGTGTCCAGATATCGTGCACGATGGAGAGCACGGTGTAGCAGGTTTTTATATCGTCGACGATGACCCGGAACGCACGCACATCATGCAGGCGCGAGAAATCAACCGCCTTACCCTGCATCTTGTTCCAGATACTGTAGATATGTTTCGGCCTGCCATAGACCTCGGCACGTATACCTGCCGCTGTTAGCTCAAATCGTAAACGCGCAATCGCGTCCTCGACAAATTGCTCGCGCTCGACTCGCTTCTCTTCAAGCATCTTTGCCACGTGCTTGTAATTGTCTGGCTCGGAGAAACGAAACGATAAATCTTCCAGCTCCCATTTCAGCTGCCAGATACCTAGCCGGTTCGCGAGTGGCGCATACAGATCGAACGTCTCGCGTGCATACCGCAAGGCGAATTCGCTGTCGCTCTTGATTTCAGCGAAGTAGCGTAGCGTTGCCAGGCGCGAGCATAAGCGCACCAGCACCACGCGCATGTCACTTGACATCGCCAGCGTCATCTTGCGCAACACTTCCAACTGACTGGCCGCGCTGGTCTTGGTGCGGTCAGTATCTTTGCGCGCGAACATGCCTTCGTGCAAGCGCATCAACTGCCGAACGCTGGTGACCATATCGGCCACTTCTTTACCGAAACGGGCCTCGATCGCTGCAAGCGTATCCGGCGCCACTGCGGCCAGCTCGAACAACATACCGGCGATGCGTGTGTCGGCATCTGCTTTGAGGGATGCCAGCGCAGCCACCACACCCCGCGAGAAGCCCATCGCATCTTGGCCGGTAGGCACCTGCTTACCGGCGTACGGTTCACGCACAAACTCGATCGCATCGAGCAATCTTGTCGTGTCCTCGGAGCGCAGCCCGATGCACAATTCATCGTCACCGGCGCGGGTTGCAACGAATACCATCGTTATTCCGTAAAAAACTGACGTGCGAGCGCGATCTGGTCGTCATGCATAAAGGTCGGCGCGTGGCCGATACCCGGGAATTCAACCAAGCGCGCGTGGGGACCGCGTGTCGTCATCTGTTGCGCAGTGTCACGGGTAAGTAGATCAGACTCGCTACCGCGGACCAAAAGCACCGGGCAGCGCACCGCGTCATAGGCAGCCCAGAGTGCGGCCTCGCCTTGCAGCGCACTTTCCTCGGTCATCACTTTGAAAGGCAAAGCCAACGACACATCGTAGTGTCGCCGCCAGCGACCGTCGTCGGTTTGTCGCAGCACATCTGCGGCGAGTTTGTCCCACTCCTGCTCGGTATGCGGACCAAACGGCGCCGAGATGGTGCGTATGTATTCACGCGCCTGCTGGAAACTGTCAAACCGGAGGTCTTCGCCGATGTAACTGCCAATGCGCGACAGCGCCTGAAAATTCAATGTCGGTCCGACATCGTTCATCACCATCTTACGAATCGGTGCATCGGGCAATGCAGCCAGGCCCATGCCAATCAGTGCGCCCATGGAGGTACCGAACCAATCCACCTGCGGTACATCGAGACGGGCGATCAAGGTCACCATGTCACTCACATACTGCGGCACCCAGTAATACTTGGGGTCTTTTAGCCAATCTGAACGGCCACGCCCGACGATATCCGGGCAGATGACACGGTAGTGATCCGACATTGCGGCGGCCAGCGCATCAAAGTCGTCCGACACGCGGGTGACGCCATGCACACACACCAATACCCGCGGATTATGCGGATCGCCCCACTCCTTGTACGCCATGGCGTGCAGGCCAGCGGGCGACAGGCATTGCACCATTTTGATCTGCGCTTGCGTCGTCAAGGGGCGGTCTCCCGGTTAGTTTTTGTGATTTTAGCGGCACAACCCGTAAAATCGTATTGTTGATCATCTCATTGCAAAAGGAATGCCCATGCAAACCCGCCCACTCGCCGGTAAAACCGCTCTGATCACCGGCTCCACCTCGGGTATCGGCCTCGGTATCGCGCAAGCGCTTGCGGCCGAGGGCGCGAATATCGTGTTCAATGGTTTCGGCGATGCGGCACAGATCGCAGATCTGCAGAAACAGACTGCAGCACAATTCGGCGTGAAGACCGCCTACTTCGGTGCCGATATGACCAAGCCACATGAAATCGAGCAGATGATGACAGATACGATCGCGCAATTCGGTAGCGTCGATATCTTGGTCAACAATGCTGGCATCCAACACGTGGCAACTATCGAGGATTTTCCGGTCGAGCGCTGGGACGCAGTGATCGCCATTAACCTGACTTCGGCGTTTCACACGACGCGCCTCGCACTACCGGCGATGAAGCAAAAAAACTGGGGCCGTATCATCAACATCGCATCAGCGCACGGGCTGGTCGCGTCGGCTGGGAAGTCGGCCTATGTCGCCTCCAAACATGGCATCGTCGGTTTGACCAAGGTCACTGCTTTGGAAAATGCGCAGACTGGCATCACCTGCAATGCGATCTGCCCGGGCTGGGTACTAACGCCGTTAGTTCAGAAGCAGGTAGATGCGCGTGCGGCCGCAAACAATATTTCAATCGATCAAGCCAAGCACGAGTTATTGCTGGAAAAACAGCCATCGGGGGAATTTGTCACACCAGAGCAGCTCGGCGCATTGGCGGTGTTCTTGTGCAGTGATGCCGCCGCTCAGGTACGCGGCGTGGCGTGGAATATGGACGGGGGCTGGGTGGCGCAGTGACGTACAAAAAAATTCAGGGGGAATCCCCCTGAATTCTCAACTTGCAACCGAACCAGGTAATTTTTCAGGAATCACCAATTTCCTTGACAGGCTTAGCATGGCCGGCAACTTCTGCTTGCTTTGCGAGAATAAACTGCCTGAACTCTGCGTACTCATCTCTATTATCGATATCGAGTATCGCCAAAATTCTTTCAGCATCAAAAGAACCGCCTTTTGCCAGCATACTGTCAATAAATTTTGTTAAGTATCGAATGGAAAACGGGTCCGGGATCGAGGAAACAAGAACTCTATCTATGATTTCTATCCAATTCTGAGAAAAATAATCCGGTGCCTGGCGCCACATAGACTCAAATAAATCGAGCTGCCCTTCATCTATCGCCCTTGCAGCGATAGGTATCAAGACAGAGTTCGCCCTCTGATGGCCAACAAGCGTCTCCATGATTATTTTGATATCAGCCTCATCAGAGCCGCGGGCCAAGTTGTAGACTTTCTTTTGGAATGCTGGAAGATGAGCATTCTTATGCGATAGATTGTGACTAGTATTTTCCATAATAACCGCGACGTTGACTTTATGATCAGAATCGTCTTCGGAGAAATCTGAATTCAATCTACGAGCCAACAAACTACCGAGTGCAAGATCTTTTCGTTGATGAGACCAGCTGGCTATTTTTTCCCATTGATCTTCAGTGATGACTGAGCCTCGATACAAATGTTTGCTGATCACGGAATTGCCACCTTCAATGATTGACTCAGTCATGCCAGGCTTGGAGATTACGTTTAGCACCACGTTGATTGCGTTTCGGCCGAAGTAACTCCACGACTTCTTACTCATACTCTCGAAGAAACCTGCATCCAAGTTCTCGACAGCCTCTTCGAGCATGGATTCAAGAACACATCCCGCTTTAATGTTAGTAGCCGCCTTTTGAACTGGATGGATATCTTCCGCTTTATTTTTTTGCGAAACAATCGAAATCTCTGGCTCATTTAAGCCAGTGCCAGCATCGCTACTGGATGACGACTTCGAATATGGTTTTTTTTCCTTATTCACAAAAGGCCCATCAACCCCAACCGTACGGACCCGAATTGAATTACCAGAATTAGAATAATCTTCAGTTGATTCATTTTCTTCTTTATAAAAATTCTCTTTTTTAACTGCTGCGGACAGTATATTTTTTTCTGCAGGTGTGCGATTAGTTAAAGTAGG
>JAIXQV010000138.1 GCA_027485535.1 Oxalobacteraceae bacterium
GCGACATCGACCTGGCCACCTTCTGTAAGTGGTACGGCCAATTTCTTTCCGTGTTCCGTTGGCGCCAGACGGACCAGCCCGACAGTAAGCGCTTGTCGAAGCTCGGCCACAGACCACCCGGATTTCTGATTGATTGATGAGCCCAGCAAGGCGTTTATTGCCGGATGGGTATTTGCCAGTGTACGCATAGCACGTCGGGATTCATCTACAGAATCAGATCGCTGTCTTGAGGACTGAAACAGCCTGCTCAGACGCTGACCCAGCGTGACTTCATGAAGAACGACAATTTTCGTCTCACCGTTCTCTTCGGTCGACGCCTCGACTTTGGAGAACCAACTAAAGTTTGACAATTGCCGCCTTACTTCGTCAGCGTTAGTGTTTTGCCCGATGCGTATTTTATCCGTGGAAGTCATACTCAGAGAAATACAGATGGAAAATCGGACTACAAGACATTCAATTTATCCAGTCGGATAAAAAACTTATGGTCGCCCAACAGAAAAACAAAGTGGATATCTTGAACCGACTCAAACCAGATCTTCATGCCCTCGGTTATGCAATGCGACTCTGATCGCTTCATCCCTTATTTGATGTGCTGCCACCCCTCTACCAGAACCAATGGCCCGTACTACCTGAGTGCCGTCGACGCCAATCTTGTTTGCCGCCTCGCGAATCACCGAGTGAGCGACAGCAACCCGCTCTCGTTCCATTGATTTTGGCATCAAGGCCATCTTCAATTTTTCGGAGATTGTTGGCTTACGAAGGTACACCACGAATTCGTCATTTTCGATAGTCACATCATGGACATACTTATTCAATCCACCGTCGAGTGATTGGATCGAATCAGCAAGTTCAAACCCTGACATTGAAGGTCTGAACACGATAGTCTTGCCTTCCATGACTCTCCCTGTGTTCACAATGACAGCGCCATCAGCGCCAATAACAGAAGAGTTACGAATGCATTCAACCGGTTCTGTGCGCACACGGCATTAGTATCTTTCAAAAGCAAATCGGCCCGCAATGCGGGCCGATTTTTGTGAAAGCAAGCTATCTTATTTTTTTGCCGGGATAAACAGGTCGGTAATACTCCCTAAGCCCATCTCCGCCGCGAACATCGGCGTCTCGGATAGCGTCGGATGCGCATGCACCGTCAGCGCCAGATCTTCAAGATCAGCTCCCATTTCCATCGCCAGCACCGTCTCGGCCAGCAGTTCGCCGGCGTTCACACCGACAATGCCAGCACCGATGATGCGCTTGGTGGTCGGGTCCCAGAGCAATTTGGTCACACCATCATCACGGCCCATGGCCAACGCACGACCACTCGCGGCCCACGGGAAGTTGGCTTTTTCAAACGGAATACCCTTCGCTTTCGCCTCGGCCTCGGTGACGCCCATCCACGCAATCTCCGGATCGGTGTACGCGACCGAAGGAATCGTCATCGCATCAAACGCGACCTTGTGCCCTGCGATCACTTCAGCTGCAACCTTCGCTTCGTTGGTGGCTTTGTGCGCAAGCATGGGGTCGCCGCAGATATCGCCGATCGCAAAGATGTTCGGCACATTGGTGCGCTGCTGACGGTCGACCGGAATGAAACCACGCTCGTTCACGATTACGCCGGCTTTGTCTGCTGCAATGTCTTTGCCGTTCGGGCGGCGACCTACCGCAAGCAGCACCATGTCATACAGCTGTGGCTCTGCCGGCGCATTGTCGCCCTCAAAGCTGGCGAGTAAACCATTGGCGCGCGCCTCAAGCTTGGTGACTTTGGTCTTCAGCATGATGGCTTCGTAGCGTTTCTCAATACGCTTCTGAAGCGGCTTGACGATATCGCGATCTGCTGCGGGAATCAGCCCGTCGGCGAATTCGACGACTGATACTTTCGAGCCCAGTGCGTCATAAACGCAGGCCATCTCAAGACCGATGATGCCGCCACCGATGACCAGCATGCGCTTTGGTATCTGACGCAGCTCGAGCGCGCCAGTGGAGTCGACCAAACGCGGATCGTCATACGGAAAACCCGGTATTTTCACGACCGATGAGCCGGCGGCAATGATGGCGTTCTTAAAGGCAATCGTCTTCGCGCCCTCTGCCGTCTCTACGCTGAGCGAGTTGGAGGATGTGAACGCACCTTTACCCTGTACGACCTGTACCTTGCGTGCCTTGGCCAACCCAGACAGACCGCCAGTCAGCTTATTGATGACACTTTCTTTCCAGCCACGCAGTGAATTGAGATCAATCTCGGGCTTGCCGAGCTTGACACCGAAGTGCGACATCTCATCAGCTTCTGTGATGACTTTTGCCGCGTGCAGTAAGGCCTTGGAGGGTATGCAGCCGACGTTCAGACAAACACCGCCTAAGGTTGAGTAACGTTCGACCAGTACAACTTTTTGTCCCAGGTCTGCGGCACGGAAAGCAGCCGTGTAGCCACCGGGGCCAGCACCCAACACGAGGGTGTCGCATTCGATATCAGCAGACCCTGAAAAACTTGATGCGATCGGCGCGGCAACGCTGGCAACCGGCGCGGCTGCAGCGATCGGTGCTGTAGCAACGGCGGGCGCACTCGCCGGTGCAGGTGCTGGTGTAGATGGAGCAGCAGCCTCGGCTGCTTCCAGTATCAGCAGGGGTGAACCTTCAGCCACCTTGTCACCGATTTTGACGAGCAAGGATTTGACTACGCCAGCAGCATTACTTGGAATCTCCATGCTGGCCTTGTCGGATTCGACCGTGATCAGCGATTGCTCAAGCTGCACTGTGTCACCGGGCTTGACAAGCAGTTCGATGACTTCAACTTCCTTGAAATCGCCAATATCAGGGACTTTGATTTCAATGGCGCTCATTGTTTGGCTCCGTTATTCTTAATCGTAATTCTGCTGTGGTCGCGATCTGATCGCACAAGCTGACGACGAAGAAGATCGTCGTCAGTCATCTCACAGCAGTGTCTTGCGCATATCAGCGAGTACCTCGCCGAGGTAAACCGTGAAGCGCGCACCAAGCGCACCATCGATGACGCGGTGGTCATACGACAGCGACATCGGCAACATCAGCCGCGGCGCAAAGGCCTTGCCATCCCACACCGGCTTGATCTCGGATTTCGACAATCCCAGAATCGCGACCTCGGGTGCATTGATGATGGGGGTAAACGATGTGCCGCCGATACCGCCTAGCGAGGAAATCGTGAAGGTCGCACCCTGCATATCGGCTGGCTTCAGCTTGCCCTCGCGCGCTTGTGCGGACAGTTCACCCATCTCTCTGGCGATTTGCGACAACCCTTTTTGATCCGCATGTTTAATCACGGGTACCACCAAGCCATTCGGCGTATCCGCCGCAAAGCCGATGTTGTAGAAGTGTTTGAGAATCAGGTTCTCACCGGCAGCGTCAAGCGAGGCATTAAACGCTGGGAATTTTTTCAAGGCGGCGACACTGGCTTTGATGACAAACGCCAGCATGGTGAGCTTCACACCGGATTTGGCGAGCGATTCATTGGCGCTCTTACGGAATTCTTCCAGATCGGTGATGTCTGCCTGATCGAATTGGGTGACGTGCGGAATCATCACCCAGTTGCGATGCAAGTTCGGGCCGCTGATTTTCTTGATACGCGACAGCGGCTCCAGCGAAGTTTCACCAAACTTCGAGAAATCCAGCGACGGCCATGGCAACAAGCCGAGCGCGGCACCGCCACCCGATGCAGCCGGCGTTGCAGCGCCACCCGCCATCACCCCTTTGACGAAGCCTTGTACATCTTCAATCAGTATCCGGCCCTTGGCACCACTACCGGTTACACGTGCCAGATCAACACCGAGCTCGCGTGCAAATTTTCTGACTGAGGGCGATGCGTGCGGCTTTTGGCCGTTGGAATCTACGGCTGCAGAAGAGATAGCTGACGCTGCACTGGTAGGCGCTGCACTTGCTGCCGATACCGCTGCACTTGCAACGGCTGCCGGTGCTATAGCGCTTGTGCCTATGCTTGTGGTTGTACTGGTTGTCGGTGCGGCAGGTGTGCTGGCTGGCGCCGCAGTAGCCGCGGGTGCCGGTGCAGACGCAGCTTCACTCACTTCGAGCAATAACACCAAAGAACCTTCGGCGACTTTATCGCCCAGCTTGACCCGTAACTCCTTCACAACGCCGCTGGCACTGCTCGGGATCTCCATGCTGGCCTTGTCCGACTCGACCGTGATCAGCGACTGCTCTGCCTGCACCGTGTCGCCCGGCTTGACCAGCAACTCGATGACCTCGACCTCCTTGAAGTCGCCGATATCGGGGACCTTGACTTCTACTTGGCTCATTATTTTTGCTCCGTGTTTTTGGTGAGTGCCGCCGCAGGATATAAAGCGGCGAAGACGGCAGCGAATCGCTGCCGTGTCTTCTCATTAAACTGTGGTCGGATTTGGCTTGCTTGGGTCGATGCCGTATTTCGCAACGGCTTTCGCCACCACTGCGGCGTCGACCTTGCCATCATCGGCCAGTGCCTTCAGCGCGGCAACCACGACATAGTGTCGGTTCACCTCAAAAAACTCACGCAGCTTGGCACGTGTATCGGAGCGGCCAAAGCCATCCGTACCGAGCACACGGTAGACACGTCCCTTCGGCATGAACGGACGAATCTGCTCGGCATAGCTGTGCATGTAATCCGTGGCAGCGATCACCGGCCCCTCGCTGCTACCGAGTTGCTGCGTGACGTACGGCACACGCGGCTGCTTCGCAGTGGGGTTCAGCAAATTCCAGCGATCTGCATCCTGACCCTCACGCGCCAGCAGTGTGAATGAAGGCGCAGACCAAATATCAGCGGCGACATCCCATTCTTCTTCCAGCAGTCGTGCGCCTTCGATCACCTCGCGCAGAATCGTACCCGAGCCCATCAATTGCACACGCAGCTTTGGTTTCTTCTGCGTCGACGGCTGCAGCAGATACATACCTTTCAGGATGCCCTCTTCTTGACCAGGCTTCAGTCCAGGGTGAGCGTAGTTCTCGTTCATCAGCGTGATGTAATAGAACACATCCTCTTGCTTCTCGACCATGCGTTTCAGACCGTCATGCATGATGACAGCGACTTCATGTGCGAAGGTGGGGTCGTAGGGCAAACAGTTCGGAATCGTGGACGCCAACACATGGCTATGTCCGTCCTCATGCTGTAGGCCTTCGCCATTCAAGGTGGTACGGCCAGCGGTACCGCCGAGCAGGAAGCCACGCGCACGCATATCACCCGCCGCCCAAGCGAGATCGCCGACGCGCTGCAAACCGAACATCGAGTAGAAGATGTAGAACGGAATCATTACCCGGTTATTCGTTGAGTACGAGGTGGCTGCTGCAATCCACGAACTCATCGCACCCGCTTCGTTGATGCCCTCTTGCAGAATCTGACCCGCCTTGTCTTCGCGGTAGTAGCTGACTTGGTCTTTGTCAACCGGCTCATACAACTGACCCTGCTGACTAAAGATACCGATCTGACGGAAGAAACCTTCCATGCCAAAAGTACGTGCTTCGTCGACAAGAATCGGCACGACGCGCGGCGCGAGTGTCTTGTCGCGCAGCAGCGCGGTCAGTACACGCACATAGGCTTGGGTTGTAGAAATCTCGCGGCCTGCAGCGGTTGGATCCAGCACCGCCTGAAACGCAGACAGCTCTGGCACTGGCAAGACTTCTTCTGCCTTACGACGTCGCTGTGGCAGATAACCACCGAGTTGCTTACGACGCTCGTGCAAGTATTTGATCTCCGGTGCGTCGTCGGAAGGTTTGAATAACGGTACTTCGTGCAGTTGGTCGTCAGGAATTGGTATGCCGAAGCGGTCGCGCATTTCGCGAATCGCATCATCGTCGAGCTTCTTGGTCTGGTGTGCCGTGTTGCGCGCCTCACCCGACTTGCCCATGCCGTAGCCCTTGACGGTTTTAACCAGCAGCACCGTGGGCTGGCCCTTGTGCTCCTGCGCAGCTTTGTAAGCGGCGTAAATCTTGTGCGGGTCGTGACCTCCGCGCAGCAAGCGCCAGATATCGTCGTCCGACAAGTTGGCGACCAACTCCAGGCCACGCGGATCTTTACCAAAGAAATGCTTGCGCACGTAGGCGCCGTCTTTGGCTTTGTAGTTCTGGTACTCGCCGTCAACGGTCTCCATCATGATCCGTTGCAACACGCCGTCCTTGTCGCGCGCCAGCAGGTCATCCCAGTTCGAACCCCAGATCACCTTAATGACATTCCAGCCTGCGCCGCGGAAGTCCGCCTCGAGTTCCTGAATGATTTTGCCGTTGCCGCGCACGGGCCCATCTAGGCGCTGCAGATTGCAGTTGATCACGAACACGAGGTTGTCGAGCATCTCGCGACCGGCCATACCAATCGCACCCATCGACTCCGGCTCATCCATCTCGCCATCACCGCAGAACGCCCATACCTTGCGATTAGCGGTATCGGCAATCTGGCGCGCATGTAGATACTTTAGAAAACGTGCCTGATAGATCGCCATGATCGGACCAAGGCCCATCGACACGGTCGGGAATTGCCAGAAATCAGGCATGAGTTTCGGGTGCGGATACGACGACAGACCCTTGCCATCGACCTCACGCCGGAAATTCAGCATTTGGTCTTCAGTGATACGACCTTCTAGAAAAGCACGCGCATAAATGCCGGGCGCAGAATGGCCTTGTATATAGAGCAGATCGCCACCGTGATTCTCGGATGGCGCATGCCAGAAATGGTTGAAACCAATACCAAGCATATTCGCCAGCGAAGCAAAACTGGAAATATGGCCGCCTAAATCGCCGTCAGTGCGGTTGGCTCTGACGACCATGGCCATGGCATTCCAGCGCATCCATGAGCGCAAGCGCTCTTCGTATTCGAGATTACCCGGGCAGTGCTCACCGAGGTGCGCAGGAATCGTATTGACGTAAGCGGTATTACTGGAAAAAGGAATATGTGCGCCGCGTCGCCGCGCCAAATCCACCATACGCTCGAGGAGATAGTGCGCTCGTTCAGCGCCCTCATGTTCGATCACGGATTCAAGGGCATCAAGCCACTCGCGGGTTTCCATGACGTCGGGATCGTTGGCGGCTTGCGCCAGGATAGTGTCGATTTGCGCTGCCATATCAGTCTCCAGTGTCGGTGGTGGCTGGTGCACGTCTTAAAGGCGCCGGATGAATGACCATACCCCGAAATTCAACCGGACTTCAATCGCTCGAAGTGTATCAGGACTTCATTGATTTTTCAAAATACGGTGAGTGATTTCATAATGTAGTAAATTATTTAAATGAAAACGCGCGGCGGGTGGCACTTTAATGCAGAGATTTTGCGTCGGGATACGGAATGCTGAGGCTTTGCCTCGAATCAAACTTTCGCCCTCACTCTTATAATGCCTGCTCTGCTAACCCGATATCTCCTACAACCATGTCTGCAAAAATCATCGATGGAAATGCGCTCTCGGCCCAATTACGCGGCGAAGTCGCCCAACGCGCTGCGGCGCTTACCGCCAAGGGGCATCAGCCCGGTCTGGCAGTTATCTTGGTGGGTGACAGCCAAGCCTCACAGGTCTACGTCCGAAATAAGGTGAAGGGCTGCCAAGAGAACGGCATTCACTCGGTGCTGGAAAAGTACGATGCCAGCATGTCGGAAGCTGAATTGCTGGCGCGGGTCGATGCCCTGAACAATGACCCGAAAATCAACGGTATCTTGGTTCAGCTGCCGCTACCGCCGCATATCGATGCCAACAAGGTGATCGAAGCCATCGCCGCCGAGAAAGACGTGGATGGTTTTCATATTAGCAATGCCGGACTGCTGATGACCGGTCAGCCCTTGTTCCGCCCCTGCACACCTTATGGCGTCATGAAAATGCTGGAGTCGATCAACTATCCCGTACGCGGTGCGACCGCCGTGGTCGTTGGCGCATCGAATATCGTCGGCAAGCCGCAGGCCATGTTGCTCTTGCAAGCGGGCGCTACCGTCACCATCTGTAACTCAAAGACACGTGACCTCGGTCATCACACCCGAGACGCCGATATTGTGGTGGTCGCTACCGGCAAGCGGAACATCGTCACCGCTGACATGGTCAAGCCAGGTGCAGTAGTGATTGATGTCGGCATGAACCGCGATGACGCCGGAAAACTGTGCGGTGATGTCGACTACGCACCCACAGCTGAGGTTGCTGGCTGGATCACACCGGTACCGGGCGGAGTTGGGCCGATGACGATCACCATGCTATTGGTCAATACGATTGAAGCCGCAGAGCGCGCGGCCCACGGCTAACTCCTGAAACATCATGACGACTAACGCCTTACTCGATTTCACCGATCTTCCACGCTTCGACCTGTTTCAACCGCCGCATGTCACGCCGGCCATCACGCAGTTGCTGGATGATGCCCGCAAGACTGTCGCGCAACTCGAGCAATCGGAGGCAATCGGGTGGGATGCGTTTGTCGTCCCGCTCGAAGCGGTGACCGAGCGGCTAGGACGTGCCTGGGGCGTGGTGGGCCACCTGAATGCGGTGGTCGACACGCCGGAGCTGCGTGCGGCTTACAACGAGAACCTACCGAAGGTCACCGAGTTCTGGACCGAACTCGGCCAAAACCTGAAGCTGTTCGAGAAATACAAAGCACTTCAAACCAGTACGGAATACGCAACCCTGTCATCGGCGCGCAAGCGTATCGTCGATAACGCGGTGCGAGACTTTCGGCTTGGCGGTGCGGAACTGGCCGACGCGCACAAAGTTCGTTTCGCTGAAATTCAGGAGCAGCTCGCGGCGCTGTCGACGCGTTTTTCAGAGAATGTTCTGGATGCGACCAATGCCTATGAACTGATCATTGATGACGAGGCCCGTCTGGCGGGGCTTCCGGACGACGTAAAACAAGCAGCGCGTACATCAGCCGAGCGCGAAGGCAAAACCGGCTGGCGCTTCTCTTTGCATTTCCCGTCGTATTTTCCGGTGTTGCAATACGCCGATGACCGGGCGCTGCGTGAAACTCTGTACCGTGCCAATGCGACCAAAGCCTCGGAGCTGGGTGCCAATGCGGAATGGGATAACAGCCCACTGATCATTGACATTCTCAAACGCCGAGACGAAGAAGCCAAACTACTTGGTTACGCGAATTTTGCGGAAGTATCACTGGTGCCGAAAATGGCCACCTCACCCGCACAGGTGATTCAATTTCTGAATGATCTGGCAAAACGTGCTCGAACTTTTGCCGAGAATGACTTGGCTGAATTGCGCGCCTTCGCCAAAACCGAGCTGGGCTTGGAGCAACTGGAAGCCTGGGATATCACCTATGCGTCGGAAAAACTGCGCGAACAACGCTACGCGTTCTCAGAGCAAGAAGTGAAACGCTACTTCCCCGAGCATCGCGTTATTGGCGGTCTGTTCCGGCTAATCCAAAACATGTTCGGCGTTGAGATCAAGCTGGATAGCAGCCCGCTCTGGCACCCGGACGTCTCGTTCTACCGCATCGAGAAAAAAGGACAGCTGATCGGGCAGTTCTATCTGGACCTCTACGCACGCAAAGGCAAACGCGGCGGCGCATGGATGGATGACGCACGCGGCCGTAAAAATCTGGCGGGTGATCTGCAAACTCCCATCGCTTATCTCACCTGCAATTTCACTGAACCCGCTGTCATTGACGGTGTGAAGAAGCCGGCGTATTTCACGCATGACGAAGTGATCACCCTGTTCCATGAGTTTGGCCACGGTCTGCACCATATGCTGACAGCGGTCGATGAACTCGGCGTCTCCGGTATCGCGGGGGTTGAGTGGGATGCGGTAGAACTGCCGTCACAGTTCATGGAAAACTTCTGCTGGGAGTGGGATGTTCTTCAGCATATGACTGAACATGCCGACACAAGCGAGCCCTTGCCGCGATCCTTGTACGACAAGATGATCGCCGCTAAAAATTTCCAGTCGGGCTTGCAGATGCTGCGACAAGTCGAGTTTTCGTTGTTCGATATGCACCTGCACTTTGATTACCAGCCGAATGGCAGCCAAACCGTCGCCGAGTTACTGGCCGAAGTCAGGCATCAAGTGGCGGTGATCATTCCACCTGCCTTTAACCGTTTCCAGCATTCCTTCTCGCATATCTTCGCCGGTGGTTATGCCGCTGGTTACTACAGCTATAAATGGGCAGAGGTGTTATCTGCCGACGCCTATGGCGCCTTCGAAGAAGCACAGGGCGACCCGAACCGTCTGGCAGAAACAGGATTAGCTTTTCATCGTGAAATTCTTTCGGTGGGTGGCTCACGTCCAGCCTTGGAGTCATTCACTGCATTCCGTGGCCGCGCACCAAACATCGATGCGCTACTCCGACATAACGGCATGGTGCAGGCAAGCGCGTGACTCGTATCGATTTTCACAGCAAAGTACCGGACAAGCTGAACTATGCCTGTCGCTTGATACGCAAGGCGCAGGCTGCCAACACCAAGCTGGTCGTGTTCACTGAAGACCCGGCGCAGTTAGCGCAGATAGATGCGCTGCTGTGGACATTTTCCGAGCAAGACTTTCTGCCGCATGTGATCGCTGGCGATGCACTCGCGATGCAGACGCCGATTGTGTTGACAGATGATTGCGAGCGACCGTTGCCTCATCATCATGCACTGATCAATCTGTCACGCCGCACTCCAGATTACTTTGCACGTTTCGAGCGCATGTTCGAGCTGGTGTCGAATGACGAGCAGGATTTGATTGCAGGTCGTGAGCGCTACAAGTACTATCAGCAACGTGGTTACCCGCTTACTCATCATGTGGCTGATCCATCATGAAAGAAACTGATCACGATATTCCGGTACTCACCGACGTCATCGAAGCGCCGGCTGCTTCCGCAGTGCATGCCACTTCTGCAATGCATGCGGCCACTGACGTCATACCACTAGAACAGATACAAGAGGCGCTGTCGCAACGACTGATTGCCGAGCTTTCCTTGCAAGTACCTGTGCTGATCGAAGCCGCACTGCGCGAACATCTTCCGTTGGCACTTGGTGCACGCCTACAAGCAGAGCTGCTGAATACACTGACCAATGCCCTGCCAATCGCAGCGCAAGCAGCGACATCGGAACTTTCCAGCACAGTTGCGTACGAACTCGGCGTATTACTTGAAACACGCTTGCAGGAAGAAGTCCGAACTGCAGTTGCAAATGAAATCGCTGCGCTAAGGGCTCAGATTTAAGGACGTATCATTCCTGACTGTCATTGTTTCAAGCACCTTGATAACGCCACACAGCGTACCCTGATGATCAGCGCCATTTGAAGGCGCTACTCGTCTGACACAGGATTCAACATGAAAGTGATTGTGCTTGGTGCCGGCATCATTGGCACCGCCTCAGCCTGGTTTTTGCAAAAAGCAGGTCATGAGGTAACGGTGATCGACCGTCAACCCGGCGTCGCACAAGAAACCAGCTTCGCCAACGGCCGCCAAATCTCGGTATCGCACGCCGAACCCTGGGCGAACCCTGGCGCACCCATGAAACTGCTGCGCTGGTTGAGCCAAGACGATGCGCCACTCTTGTTTCGCCCACGCGCCGAATGGTTGCAATGGCGCTGGGGATTGCAATTCCTGCGGGAGTGCACACCGGCCCGAGCGGCTCACAACATCCGCCAGATTGTGGCCATCGCCGAATACAGCCGGCAAACCTTGCAAGCGCTGCGCGCCGAGACTGGCATCGACTACGACTGCGAGGCGCGCGGCATTCTTCATTTTTATACCGACGAAACCGAATTCTCACAGTCGCTGGCAGCGGCGCAGTTGATGCGCGATTTAGGTTGCCCGCGCCGAAGCATTGACGCCGATGAGGCAGTTCGCATCGAACCTGCCCTGACTTCGATTCGACCGAAGCTGGTTGGCGCTGACTTCACACCGACGGATGAGTCAGGTGATGTCTACAAGTTCACCACGGGTCTGGCGCAGGCTTGCGAGCGACTAGGTACCCGTTTCATCTTCAACACTATCGTGACACGACTACTCACCGAAGGTAGCGGCATATCGTCACGAATTGCCGGCGTCGAAGTGATCGATGAGAACGGGCGGCATCAGCAAATACAAGCCGACAGCTACGTACTGGCATTGGGCAGTTTTTCACAGCCACTGGCTAAACGCATCGGCATTGATCTGATGATCTACCCGGGCAAAGGCTACTCGGCGACTTACGCTGTCAAGGAAGCGTCTTTGGCACCGATGGTGTCGCTGACCGATGATGGTCATAAGCTGGTGATTTCGCGACTCGGCGATCGCTTGCGGGTGGCAGGCACGGCAGAGATCAACGGCTATTCGCGTGCATTAAACGAGGTGCGCTGTGAAGCGATCACACGCCGTACCCAAGAACTCTTTCCGAATGCCTGCGATTATGAAAACCCGGTGTATTGGAGCGGCCTGCGGCCGATGACGCCCTCGAACATTCCTTATATTGGTCGTAGCCGCTACAGCAATCTATTTTTAAACACGGGTCATGGCACGCTCGGCTGGACCATGGGCTGCGGTTCGGGTCGGGCAATCGCCGATATCGTTGCAGGACGCCGCCCTGATCTTGATTTCAGGTTTACTGGCGAGGTGAGCGGTGATGCAGCGCCCGCACTGATCTCGCTCCCGGCGCGCGGCTAAACTGCGCAAAATACCGGCTTGCTGGCTTGCCGAATTGATTATCAGAACCAGGCACATTGTCAGCGAGTCGCAACTTGGTTTACCTTGCGCATTGATGCAGTTAATCAAATTCAGTTTGCACCCACGGAGGCTATCCATGCAATTCAGATTTCCTTGTCTTTCTCTGCTCGCGATGTGTCTCGCGACGTCATCCGCGTTTGCCCAAGAGCAGATCGTCAAGATTGGTCATGTCGGACCCTTGTCTGGTCCGATCGCGCATCTTGGCAAAGATAACGAAAACGGCGCACGCATGGCGATTGACGTACTCAATGCAAAGGGCATGACGCTAGGTGGCAAAAAAGTGAAGTTTCAGCTGGTCGCTGAAGACGATGGCGCGAACCCGCAGCAGGCGACTTCAGTAGCACAGAAGCTCACCGATGCAAAAATCAATGGCGTTGTCGGCCACCTCAATTCAGGCACCACTATTCCAGCATCGAAGATCTACAACGACCATAGCATCCCTCAAATCTCGCCCTCGGCCACAAATCCCAAGTACACCCAGCAGGGCTACAAAGGCGCTTTCCGTGTCGTTGCTAATGACGGACAACTTGGCGGCGCATTGGGTCGCTACGCGGCAACTACGCTGAAAGCAAAAAATGTCGCCATCATCGACGACCGAACCGCCTACGGTCAGGGCGTTGCCGATGAGTTCGCCAAGGCGGCTAAGGCGGCGGGCATCAATATCGTCGGGCGCCAGTACACCAATGACAAAGCGACCGACTTCAATGCCATTCTCACTGCGCTCACAGGTAAGCGTCCCGATCTGGTCTTCTTCGGGGGCATGGATGCGGTGGGTGGACCCATGCTGCGACAGATGAAGCAACTCGGCATCAATGCCAAGTTCATGGGCGGTGACGGTATCTGCACCGAGCAATTACCCTCATTGGCAGCAGGCGCGATGGGCGATGGCCAAGTGGTCTGCGCTGAGGCAGGCGGTGTAGAGGAGAGCGGAAAGAAAGCGATGGAGACCTTCCGTGCCGACTACAAGAAAAAATTTGGTACCGAGGTCAAGCTATATGCGCCGTATGTCTACGACGCGGTGATGGTGATGGCCGACGCGATGCAACGCGCCAATTCTGCCGAACCAGCCAAGTACTTACCCGAACTCGCCAAGACCAGCTATCAGGGCGTCACTGGGAAAATCGAATTCGATGCGCGTGGCGATATGAAACAAGGCACGCTGACGCTCTACACCTACGAAGCCGGTAAGCGCTCACAAATTGCCGTCGTACGTTAAGCGGTCGTCGATCGCCTTAATCGCGTTGAGCGAAATACTCGACAGCCACAAATAAAAAGCGCTCCCATCGGGAGCGCTTTTTAAATGCAGAACTACTCAGCTTACTTAAGCGACAAAACCCACGCCGCAAGTTTCTTCGCTTCAGCCTCGCTTACCTGAGGGTTGGCAGGCATCGGAATCTGACCCCAAACACCACCGCCACCTTTTTGAATCTTGGTAGCCAGTTTGGCTTCCGCTGACTTGTCGCCCTTGTACTTGGCTGCGACTTCTTTGTAACCTGGACCAACCATTTTATTGTCAATTGCGTGGCAGGCTAGGCAGTTTTTTTCTTTTGCGAGTTGCTCGCTGGCGAGCGCCGCATTCGAAGCCAAAGCTGCAATAGCAGCGACAGCGACCAAGATACGTTTCATGTGTGTCTCTCCGTTGAAAATTAAAGCGTGGGAATTGTAGCGCGTTTTCTGAGTCAGCTCACCCTTCCGGGCCCCGCTGAGCCGACCCTGCGAATGCTCAGCCGCAGCAAAAATCCGCATTCAAACCTTAGCACCGCGAGTCAAGCCCACAACAAGTGCTTACACTCGTTCACACTTGACTCACGGTTAGCGCACGATGAGTTCAATCTGTCACCGCGCCACGACTTGCGCTCGATGCCAATTTGGCAAATTTGGCAAGTACGCCCCGGGTATACTTTGGTGCGGGCGGCGTCCAAGCTTTGCGACGCCGCTCGAGCTCGTCATCGGGCACGTTCAGCTGTATCAGCAACTGATGCGCATCGATGGTGATGGAATCACCTTCATGCACCAGCGCAATCGTCCCGCCAACCACGGCCTCGGGCGACACATGGCCGACCACCATGCCCCAGGTACCCCCAGAGAACCGGCCGTCAGTGATCAAGCCAACAGACTCACCCAAACCTTTGCCGATCAAAGCAGAGGTGGGCGACAGCATCTCTGGCATACCCGGCGCGCCTTTCGGTCCTAGGTAGCGCAGTACCAGCACGTCGCCCGCATTGATCTTGTCGGCCAGAATAGCGGCCATCGCCGATGGCTCGTCATCAAACACCCGCGCCGGTCCGGTAATGACCGGGTTCTTCAAACCGGTGATCTTGGCAACGCAGCCCTCGGTTGAGAGATTGCCCTTCAAGATGGCCAGGTGACCCTGCGCATAAATCGCCTTCTCGATCGGCATGATGACGTCTTGATCGGCACGCGGCTGATCCGGGACATGGGCGAGTTCTTCCGCCATCGTCTTACCGGTGATGGTCATGCAGTCACCGTTCAGGAGGCCGGCATTGAGCAGAATCTTCATCACTTGCGGAATCCCGCCTGCGTCATGCAGGTCGGTCGCCAGATACTTGCCCGACGGCTTCATGTTGCAAATGACCGGTACCTTCTTGCGCATGCGCTCATAGTCGTCGATCGTCCACTCAACGTTCGCCGAGTGCGCAATGGCGAGGAAGTGCAGCACCGCGTTAGTCGAACCACCGGTGGCCATAATGACCGCGACCGCGTTCTCGATCGACTTGCGGGTGATGATGTCGCGCGGCTTGAGGTTGTTCTTCACCGCCTGAACCAGCACGCGCGCCGACTCCTCGGCCGAGCGCACTTTTTCCTCATCCGGGTTCGCCATCGTTGAGGAGTACAGCAGCGACATGCCGAGTGCCTCGAACGACGAGGACATCGTATTGGCGGTGTACATACCGCCGCAGGAGCCAGTCGACGGGCAGGCATTTTGTTCGATACCGTCAAAGTCTTCTTTCGATAGCTTGCCCGCGGTGAACTGCCCCACCGCCTCGAAGGCCGACACGATGTTCAGGTCCTGGCCCTTCCATTTACCCGGCCGGATGGTGCCACCGTAGACATAGATGCCCGGCACATTAATACGCGCCAAAGCGATCATGCCGCCGGGCATATTCTTGTCGCAGCCGCCAATGACGACACAACCGTCCATCCACTGACCTTGGACACAGGTTTCGATACTGTCGGCGATCACTTCGCGCGAGATCAGCGAGTACTTCATACCCTCGGTACCCATCGACATACCGTCGGAGATCGTCGGCGTGCCAAATACCTGCGGATTAGCACCCGCTGCTTTGGTCGCTGCAATCGCTGCATCAGCTAGCTTCTGTAAGCCGGAATTACATGGGGTGATGGTTGAGTGCCCGTTGGCGATACCAATCATCGGATTATTGAAGTCTTGCTTGGTGTAACCCATGGCGTAATACATCGCACGGTTCGGGCTACGCTCCACCCCTTCGGTAATATGCTTCGAGCGTTCGTTGGCGTCCATCAGATCTCCGTTTTGCTATCAAATCGTTTCAGCGCTGCTGCGCAAACGGCAGCAAGTAAATGAATATAATACCTTGCCTTACCGGAATACTGATTCCCAATGTAAGGGCCCACATTCTTTTGGTATCTCCGGAAAGTGCATGCGCCAGTCTGATGCTTGACTGCTTTGGAAATCTGTCATGCGGTCGAAACCGATGGCTTGTAGGCGTGACACGGCGGTAAGGACCTGCTGCAATATCACCCCTGCTAATTGTCTGATGCGAGAGAATGTCTGAATGCTGATTCACCCAATGCCCGACCCGATTGCGCTGGCGATAGGCCCACTCGCTATTCGCTGGTACGGTTTGATGTATCTCGCTGCCTTTGTGCAGTTCCTTCTCCTCGGACGTTTGCGAATACGTCAGCCGCATATCGCGCGCGACGGATGGACCACCGCAGATATTGATGACCTACTGTTCTATGGCGTGCTCGGTGTCGTGATTGGCGGACGCCTTGGCGAGGTCTTGTTCTATCACCCGGGCTATTACCTTGCCAATCCGGATGAGATCATCGCGATCTGGAAAGGCGGCATGTCCTTTCATGGCGGCTTTCTGGGTGTGCTGCTTGCCATGTGGCTTTGGGCGCGCTTGCATGGCCGACGCTGGATGGACGTGATGGATTTTATTGCGCCGCTCGTCCCACTCGGTTACGCCTTCGGCCGCATGGGGAATTTCATTAATGCCGAGCTACCCGGTCGGATTGCCGACGCTGATCTGCCCTGGGCCATGGTCTGGCCCAATGTCGATGCACTGCCGCGCCATCCCTCACCGATCTATCAGGCACTAGTGGATGGCGTGCTGCTGTTTATTTTGCTGTGGGTATTTGCACGCAAGGCGCGCCCCTACCTTGCGGTGAGCGGTGTCTTCGCTGCAGGCTATGGCTGCGCACGGTTCTTTACCGAGTTCTTCCGCATGCCCGACTACGAGGTGGCGATCGGATCCTGGACGATATCCGCAGGACAGATGCTGTCGCTACCGATGATCGTACTCGGTGTGGTGCTACTTTTTGTCGCCTATCGCCGTCGATCGCTTGATCCCGATGCGGCGTCACACACTGAATCGTGAACGCCAACCTTTATGCATTATTCCGGGAGCGCTTCCCCAGCGATCTGGATGACTGCTGGTTAGAAACCAGTGATGGGCTCTACTACAGCTGGCGCGATTTGGAACGTGGCAGCGCAAAAATTGCCAATCTATTCGCCAGTTTGAACTTGCCGGCGGGTGCGCGGATCGCGGCGCAGGTCGAGAAATCGCCCGAGGCACTCATGCTCTACCTCGCCACGGTGCGTGCTGGCTTTGTGTATCTGCCCTTGAATACCGCCTATCGTGCCGCCGAGATGGCTTACTTCATCGAGAATGCCTCACCGTCGGTCGTCGTATGTTCTCCGAAAAATTTTGGCTGGATTGCACAGACGGCATTTGCACGCGGGACCTCGCACATCTTCACGCTAGATGAGCCTGTACAGGGTCGCAACAGCGGTAGCCTGCTATCGCGTGCAGTACATTTCGGCGATCGCTTCGAGACGGTGCATCGTGATCGCGATGACCTTGCCGCCATCTTGTACACCTCAGGCACAACCGGTCGAAGTAAAGGGGCCATGCTCAGCCACGGCAATCTCGCTTCAAACATCGCGGTGTTACATGATGTGTGGCAATGGCAGAAGGGTGATGTACTGCTACACGCGCTGCCGCTGTTCCATATTCATGGCCTGTTCGTGGCAGCGCATGGCGCGCTGTATAACGGCAGCAAGATGATGTTCCTGTCGAAGTTCGACAGCGCCGAAGTGATTCGATATCTCCCTCGCTCTACGATCTTCATGGGCGTACCCACTTACTACGTGCGACTGCTCGCAGACCCCGCGTTTAGTCGCGAGTCATGCACTGGCATGCGCCTGTTCGTTTCAGGCTCTGCACCTTTGCTCGCTGATACTTTCGCGCAGTTTGCACAGTTGAGTGGCTACCAGATTCTGGAGCGCTACGGCATGAGCGAAACCGCCATGCTGACCTCGAACCCTTATATCGGTGAGCGTAAACCAGGCACTGTCGGGCCTGCACTGCCCGGTGTATCGGTGCGAGTCGTGAATGCAGAGGGTGTCGCTTGTGCCAGCGGCGAAGTCGGTGAGATTCAGGTCAAAGGACCGAATGTCTTCAAAGGCTACTGGAAAATGCCAGAAAAAACTGCGGAAGAGTTTACCGATGATGCCTATTTCAAAACCGGCGATGTCGGCATCTTCGATGATGATCTTTATCTCAGCATCGTCGGCCGTAGCAAAGACTTGATCATCACCGGTGGCTATAACGTCTACCCCAAAGAAATCGAAGCGATCATTGATGAACTTCCGGGCGTGCTTGAATCAGCGGTGATCGGCGTGCCTCATCCCGATTTTGGCGAAGCAGTGGTTGCGGTCATTGTGCCACGTGCTGAAGCCTCTCTATCCGAACACGCCATTATCCAAACGCTGAAAAATGCGATTGCGAATTTCAAAGTACCGAAACAAGTGTATGTGGTGACAGAGCTACCGCGAAACACCATGGGCAAGGTGCAGAAAAATCTGCTGCGCGAACAGTTCAGCGGATAAGCTGATCGCCAATAAGGCTGGCGGTTTTTTGCACGATGCTAGCGACTTTTTGCCAGAGGCGCCAAGTTCTGCAGGATGAAGCGCCACTCGCCCTCGGTAACTGGCGTAATGGACAAACGGTTACCGCGTTTCAGCACGATCATGTCCGATAACTCGGGATGTGTCCGCAGCTCGGGCAGTGAGATCAGTCGCGTTTTTCTTAATGCGCGGACGTCAACCAATAGCCAGCGCGGCTGCTCAGGTGTCGCCGCTGGATCGAAATACGGGCTGTGTCGGTCGAATTGCGTCGGGTCAGCGTAGCTAGTACTCGCTACCTCTGCGATACCGGCGATACCCGGCTCCGCACAGCTGGAGTGATAAAACAGCACGCCATCGCCGACCTGCATGGCGTCGCGCATGAAGTTGCGTGCCTGATAGTTGCGTACACCTGTCCAGGCAACGCATGCATCCTCGGCGGCCAAGGCATCATCGATGCTTGTCTCATCCGGCTCGGATTTCATCAACCAATAGCGCATCTTGTTTTTGTCGTCGCTAATGAAAAAGCGGTTGCAGCTTAACGCATGCAACC